>CANQTH010000002.1 GCA_947626795.1 uncultured Lachnospiraceae bacterium | reverse complement strand
ATGGCAATCCGTCCCGAAGATTATCCTGTACTTTTCTATTTGAAAGGGCGATCGCTAAATCTTTTGCATCCGATAATCTCCATTTTCTTATTTTACAAATCATTTTCTTTTATTTCTCCCGACCAAACATCCACAGTAAAAGTCTATTCCAAAATTCTAATCCAAGAACAATGGCAAATAATTAACATTAACTATGCCACACTGCTTTATAGTATAGCACAGCCGCTTCAATCCCTCAATTATTTTTCACGATAAAAACTCAAATGAAAACTCAAACTTCGCACATTAAAATATGCCTATGCGTATTGAAGATCCAATGATAACCAGTTGTTTTTAAAAAACGAGGCTGCGTACGAATTATTTCGTGCGACAGCCCCTGGTTCAAACTGTTACCCTCATTTTTTCAAAAATTCCATGACCGCCTCATAATTCTCCGGCCTGTGCGGGAACACGCAGTTCGTGCAGTCCTTGATCCGCTTCCCGTCCTTCTCAAAATAATGCGGATTTCCCGGGCAATCCGTCCTGTCATGCAGCGGGCAATAGCAGAACAGGCAGTTCAATTCCGCAAGCCCCTCATGGCAGGGGTAATATTTGCACGCGCGGTTCGCAAAAAAACGATAAGAATCTTCCATAAAGCCCTCCTTTTCAGTGGGCGGCCCGCCAGGCCGCCGCCTTCCCGACAAAACGCTCCGCGAAGGACGGATTTGAGGGATAATACAGATGCGCGAAGCCGAACCACTGATCTTTCCTCGCCACCACGCAGGGGAACCGTTTCCCGGTCAGCGGCTTTATCCCAATGCACCCATCCCCGTTCTCTTCGCTGTCAAAATAGTGAAACTCATGCCCCCGGATCCGCTGCCCCTCCGGCAAAAAGGACGCCTTCTTCTCTTCCAGCTCCAAATACCCGAATCGCACGGATCTTCCGGCGTCGTAGCAGGCGGCGGGCAGGACGCCCGCCATCGGGTAACGCTTCCCCTGATACGCGAGCGTCTTGTGCAGATATAAAAAGCCCCCGCATTCCGCTACCGCAGGCATCCCGCTTTCGACGGCTGCTTTTATGGCCGCGCGCATATTCCCGTTCGCGCTGAGCTTTTCCGCATGCAGCTCCGGATAGCCGCCCCCAAGCAAAAGCCCGCAGCATCCTTCCGGCAGCTTTTCGTCATGAAGCGGGGAAAAAAATTCGAGTTTCGCGCCCATCTCCCGCAGCAGCCAAAGATTGTCCTCATAATAAAAACAAAACGCCTCGTCCTTCGCCACCGCGATCACCGGGCCGCCCGCTTCCCCTCTCATTTCCAAGGCCGCCTGGGATGACACGCTCCCCCGCTCTTCTGACCCCCTCTTCCCCGATGCCGTCTGGGTTGACACGCTCCCCTGCTCTTCTGATCCTCTCTTTTCCAAGGCCGCCTGGGATGACACGCTCCTCTGCTCTTCTGACCCCCTCTTTTCCAAGACCGCCTGGGATGATCCGCTCCCTTGCTCTCCTGATTCCGCAGAACGTTCCTCCTGAACACCTCTTAGGGAAAAAATGCGCGTCCCACCGCAGATCTCGCCCGCCGTCCCCGCGATCTCCAGGATCGCAGGAAAGGACGCGTTCGCCTTAAATTCTTCCGTGACCGCCTCTATCCACGCCTCCGCCTGCGCCAATTCCCCCGGAAGGCACAGCCCCAAATGCCTGCTTCCGATGGCAAATTCCTTTTTTTCCGTAAAATAACCGACGACCGGAACGCCCAGCTCGCGCTCAGCCAGCGGCTTTATCACAGCATGATAAGACGCTGAGATCCGGTTTAAGATGACGCCTTTCACCAGCCGCTCGCTGTCATAAGCCAGAACCCCGGCGATCAATGAGAGGATGGAACGCCCCATCCCTTTCGCGTCCACGGTCAAAAGGATCGGCGTTTTCGTCACTTTCGCCAAATGATAGGACGAGCCTTCCTCCCGGACGCCGCCCAGCCCGTCGAACAGGCCCATCGCGCCTTCCAGGACGGCGAACTCCCTTCCTGTCCTGCCGCGCAAGAGAAGCTCCCGCACTTTTTCTTCCCCTGTAAAAAACGTATCCAGATTCCTCGAAGGGACTCCGGCCGCTTTCTGATGGAACATCGGGTCAATGTAGTCCGGCCCGCATTTATAGGCCGCCGTCTCCTGCCCCGCTTTTTTCCATGTGCGCAGGAGCGCGCAGGACGCCATGGTCTTTCCGCTCCCGCTCTTAATGGATGCCACCATCACACGCCTCATCTTCCCTCCTCCTTCCTCTCCGTAAATGTGAACGCGCAGACCCATACCGGATTTTCCGCGCGCATCAAATGGGGGCCACCATCACACGCCTCATTTTCCCTCTTCCTTCCTCTCCGTAAATGTGAACGCGCAGACCCATACCGGATTTTCCGCGCGCATCAAATGGGAAGCCCCAGCCAGCTCCGCCCGGCTTACCTGGATCTGCGCCAGCTCTTCCTGCTCGACCGGATACTGCGCGAAGATCTCTTTGACCTGCGCGAGGGTTTCTAAGCTGACCGCCGTCAACACAATGCGCATCCTGGGATTTTTCTCATAAAGCGCGGACAAGATCTCCCGCAGCCTGCCGCCGCTTCCCCCGATGAACGCATGGGTCGGGCGCGGCAATCCCGCAAACCCTTCCGGCGCATGGGCGAAAACTTCCTGCAGGTTCGTCAGGCGGAATTTTTCTTTGTTCCGGCGGATCAGGCCGATCGCCTCGCCTTTCCTTTCGATCGCGAATACCCGGATGCCGCGCGAGATCCCGGCTATTTCGACCGCGACGGAGCCTGTCCCGCTCCCGACGTCGTACACGACGGCGTTTTCACATAAGCGCAGCTTGCAGATGCAGGCTTCCCGCACTTCCTCTTTCGTCATCGGGACTTTCCCGCGCAGAAATTCCGCATCTTTTCTCCCGTGCGTCAGAATCCTCGTATCTTCCTGCGGCCTCGGATTTTCCACGCAGCAGGCGTACAGTCCCGCTTCTTTTATTTTACAACATTCTTCCGGCGTTAAGCGCATCATTTTCTGTTCCGGATAAGATAATTGATAACCGACGGTAACGCGGCAGGCCCCCAGGTTTCCGTCCAGGAGCAGTTTCCCAAGGCCCGCAACGTCCGACGCGCCGGATACCAGCAGGAACGTCCTTGCCGATCGCGCGATCTTTTCCGCGAGATCCGGGATCTCTTTCCCATGGATGCTGTAAATGGCCGCGTCCTCATAACTTGCCCCCATGCAGGCGGCGAGATAAGAAACCGAGGATATTCCCGGCAAAATCTTCACGGAAGCGCGCAGGCCCCCGGATTCTATTTCCTTTTGCAGCCCTTCCTTCAACGCCCGGCAACCGCTGTAAAACCCGCTGTCCCCGGAAAACAGCACGACCGCTCTCACGCGCCTTCCCGGCGCGGCGGCCTGCAGATTTTTCAGGCAGGGGACGACCTGCCCTGCGCTGTAATAAGGCATTTTCCCCATGCGCGGCTGGTACGGCCCGATCAGGCGCTCGGCCCCAAACAGGACGTCGGCCCGCTCAATCTCATGCAAAACCGCCTCCGTTATGCTCCGCCTATCCCCCATCCCGACGCCCGCCAGCGTGATTTCCAGCGCCCCGGATACATCCGCTCGGGCTGAATGCGATTCCTCTTCCGGCCCATTCACTTGCCGGACGGCGGACTGGCCGCTTTCCTCTCCTTCCTGAATGAAGCGCCGCCCCTCTTCCGGCCCATCCGCTTGCCGGACGGCGGGCAGGCCGCTTTCCTCTCCTTCCTGAATGAAGTGCCGCCCCTCTTCCGGCCCATCCACTTGCCGGACGGCGGACAAGCCGCCATCTTGCCCCGCCTTATGCAAGATATCCTGCATCTTTCCGTCCCTCGCCACTATATCTTGGGGATACGGCTTCCCTTCGTCCTGCCCGCCCACATCTAAGATCGGCCTTTTGCAGATTTCCTCTAAACGCCTGCAGGCTTCCGCAAAGGAGCAGCCCGGCTCGTCGTCCGCCTGCTTCCCAATGACAAATGCCGGGACGCCCGCCCGCCTTGCCGCCTCTAATTTTTCCAAATATCCGCCCGCCCTGCCGCTTGCCTTCGTCACCAGGCACCGGATCTGGTACTGCCCGATCGTCGCCGCGTTCATTTCCACGGAAAACGGCCCCTGCGCCGCTATCACCTGCCTGCCCCAAAGGCCATGCGCCATGCAGGCCCTAAGGCTCTCAAGGCTCGGCAGCGTCCGCACGTACAGCCTGCGCCTGCGTTCCTCCGACGCGCAAAAGACCGGAAGCTCCTTGCTCCCCGTCGTCAGCAGGATATTCCCCTTAATCTCATCCAACGCTTCCGCGCACGCCGACGCGTCGGCAAAATGACGCACATCCCCCTCGCCTTCCGCAAACCCTTCCGTCTCCCGTTCCAGCCGGATGTAGGGGACGCCGCTTTCCCGCGCCGCCGCCCGGATGTTCTCCGTGGCCTCCCGCGCATAAGGATGGGTCGCGTCCGCCACGGCCGCAAAACCATTTTCCGCAAGGAAAGACAAGATTTCCCCGCGCCCCATCCGCCCGCGCCGGACGTCCGCCAGGGGATGCTTTTTCAGCGCAAGCTCCCCATATTCCGTCGCAACGCACACCGTATGGGCGATCCCTGCCGCCGCCAGACGCCCGGACAGCTCACGTCCTTCCGTCGTCCCTGCAAATATCAGTATTTTTCCCAATTTGGTACCCCCGTTTCGCCACTAATTTCCCGCCTATATTTTCAGTCGCCTCATTTCCGATAAACACGGTCGTAAACATATCCGCCCGCGCGTCCCGCAGCTCGCCCAGCGTGCAGACGACAGATCTTTCCCCGTCCCGCCCGATGTTCGCCACGTAGCCGCAGGGTCGTTCCGCTTCCATATATTTAAGCAGGACGCCGCAGGCCCGCGCCAGGCTGCCCGGCCGCGTCCGGCTGGCCGGATTGTACAGCACGATCGCGAACCCGCTTTTCGCCGCCGCTTCCAGCCGCCGCTCGATCGTTTCCCAGGGAGTCAAGTAATCGCTTAAGCTGACCGCGCAGAAATCATGGTTCACAGGCGCGCCCAAAACCGCCGCCCCGCTGCTTGCCGCCGTCACCCCGGGGACGACGCGCAGCCCGATCTGCGGATATTCTTTCCCAATCTCATGCATAAGCGAAGCCAGCCCGTAGATCCCGGCGTCCCCGCTGCACACGAGCGCGGCCTTCTTCCCGCGCGCGGCTTCCCGAAAGCACATCCGGCAGCGTTCTTCTTCCCGGCGCATCGGGGAAGACAAAAATTCCTTCCCGGAAAACCGCTCCCCTAACAGACGCAGATAGGCCGGATAGCCGATGATGACGTCCGCTTCCTCCAACGCGCGGATCGCCTCCACCGTCATCCCGCTTTCTTTCCCCGGGCCGATGCCGACGATATCGATCTGCACGCTCTTTTTTTCGCTTTCCTTTGCTGCGCTCATTTCCGGACGCGCGTCTCTTTCCATCGCGCGCCTTTCCTGATTCACGCTTCCTTCTGCTGCGCTCATTTCCGGACGCGCGTTTTTCGCTGGCGCATACCTTTCCTGATTCACGCTTCCTTCTGACGCGCGCGTTTCCGGACGCGCGTCTCTTTCCGCCGCGTTTCCCGCAGCTGAGACGTCCCAAGGCCGTTTCGCAATGGCCGCCGTTATCCCGTTCCCGGCGCATTTTGGGAAAACGACCGTCCCGCCCGGCGCGCAGGCCATGGCCGCCGCGCGCTCGCACACATTGTCCACGCCTGTTTCCTCCAGCACGAATGCGGACGGCTGGAAGTTCCCTTCCAGCTCCTGAAGCTGCCCTGCCCCATAAACAGAAAACGGTATTTTATGTTTCCTGCACCAGGACCTAAGCCCCGGCTCATCCTTCTTCCGGTCGAGGGACGCAAGCGTGAAAACCTGCTCTGCGCAGATTCCCGCCCGCTCCAAAGCCTTTTGGAGGAACGCCTCGATCTCCTCCGCGCTTTTCCCGCGTTTGCAGCCGACGCCGATCGCATATTCCCTTGGGAAAAGAAAGAGCGCCGCGCCAGCCGCGTCTTTGCCTTTTCCCATCCGCGCGCCCGCAAACGAGGCAAGGACGTCCACGCGCCGATCCGGCGGATACGGAACAGGGCGCACGCCTTCCGGAAAAACTGCTCCTTCCGGAAGAAGGCCCGGCTCGATGGATATCGTGATCTCCTCCCCTTCCAAAACCTTCGCGGAAACTTTCGCGATCCCCTCCTTCGGCGCGGCCGCAAGCCCGTTCTCCCTCGCGAACGCATCCACGGCAAATTTTCCGTTCAAGTCTGTCGCCGTCGTGATCACGGCCTCCGCCCCCAGCACCTTCGCGATCTGCTCCGCAAGCCTGTTCGCCCCGCCGAAATGCCCGGAAAGGATCGGTATGGCGTGCTTCCCCTTCTCATCCAGGACGATCACCGGGCTGTCATGCAGCTTGTCTGTCAAATGCGGGGCGATCGAGCGGACGGCAATCCCGCAGGCGCCGATAAAGACCAGCGCGTTCCCCTCTTCCATCTGCTCCCCGGCCCATTCCTCCACGCTTTGCTCCATATATTGGACGGGTATAGCCCCCTCTTCTTTCTGCTCCCCGGCACATTCCTCCGCGCTTTGTCCCGCATACCGGACGGGTACAGCCTCCTCTTCTTTCTGCTCCCCGGCACATTCCTCCGCGCCTTGTCCCGCATACCGGACGGGAACAACTTCCTCCCGGCAGGACGCGCATTTCGTAAAAAGCGAGATCCGCTCCCCCTCCCATGCCTGCGCAAGCCGCTTAGAAAGGTTCAACCCCCGCCTCGTAAAACTGATCGCGCTTACTTTCATTCCTCTTCCCCTTTCGCCCTTCGGTACCCGGTCGAAAAATCCGGCGCATACAGCCTCGATCGCTGATAATCCCGGTGGGCGACCGCTTCCCCGACCAGCACGACCGCCGTCTTTGTGACGCCATGCTCCGCCGCCGTCCGCGCCAGCGTCCCGACTGTGCAAAGATAAATTTCCTCTTCCGGCCAGGTCGCCTTATACGCGATCGCCGCCGGGGAATCCGCGCCGTACCCTCCGGCGATCAGCCGCCTGCCCAGCTCCTCCATCCGACCCGCGCTCAGATAAATGGCCATGGACGCCTGATGCGCCGCAAATCCCTCGATGCTTTCTTTTTGCGGGACTTTCGTGCGCCCCTCCATCCGCGTGATGATCAAGGACTGCGAGACGCCCGGCAGCGTATATTCCAGATCCAGCGCGGCCGCCGCGCCAAAGCACGCGCTGACGCCCGGGCAGCTCTCATACGCGATCCCAAGCCGCTCCAGCTCGTCCATCTGCTCCCTTACCGCCCCGTAAACGCTTGGATCGCCCGTATGCAGCCGGACGACCAGTTTCCCATCGCGCGCCCCCTCTTGCATGACCGCGACCACTTCGCCCAGCGTCATCCCCGCGCTGTCGTAGATCTCGCAGGATTCTTTCGTATAGTCCAGCAGCCTGGGATTTACCAAAGAACCCGCATAGACCACCAGATCCGCCTGCCCCAGCAGCCGCATCCCGCGGACCGTGATCAGGTCTTCCGCCCCGGGCCCCGCCCCGACAAAGTAAACCATGTCCCCGCCTCCTTCGTTTTTGCCAGCTCCCCAAATTCATTCGCATACAAGATACAGTCGATCTTGATCTTCCCCTCCGCGCGCCTGTCCAGATAATAGCAAATGCGTTCCAGCGTGCGCTCCATCACGGCCTGGCGGCGCCCGGACGCTTCCAACGCCTGCAGCGCCTCCTCCGTCGTCGCGCATTCTAAGACCTGTCTCGCCGCCCGCTCGCCCGCCCCTTCCAAAATGGCGAACGCCGCCAGCAGCTCCATCCGGCAGTCCCCTTCCCGCGAATGCGTGTCCATGATCCCGCCCGCCACCTTCACCAGCTTTCCGATATGCCCCGCAAGGAGCATCCTGCGAAACCCAAGCTCCGCCGCCATGTCCACGGTCTTCCCGATAAAATTGCCGCATTTGACGCTTTTTTCCAGATCGTACCCATAGGCGCGCCTCATAAAGCCAAGCCCGTAATTTCCGGGCGACACCACGACCCCGTCCTGCCCCTGTTCCCGCCGCTGGCGCAGCTCCAAGCGGATCGTCTCTAAGACCGCGCGGCTGCTCATCGGCTCGACGATCCCGCTCGTCCCCAGGATCGAAATGCCGCCGACGATCCCAAGCCTCGGGTTAAACGTGCGTTTTGCCAGAGCTTCCCCCTCCGGCACGGAGATCACAACTTCCAAAACGCCCCGATAGCCAAATTCCCTGCAAACCTCCAACACTTCTTTTTCTATCATCATGCGCGGGACGCGGTTGATGGCCGCGCTGCCGATCGGCTGATCCAAGCCCGGCTTCGTCACGCGCCCGACGCCCACGCCGCCGTCGATCCGTACCAGGGGAGTTTCCTCTTTTCTGCCGTATGGCATAAAGGGATGCCCGGAGGGCGCTTCCTCTTTTCTGCCGCATGGCATAAAGGGATGTCCGGAGGGCGCTTCCTCTTTTCTGCCGCATGGCATAAAGGGATGCCCGGAGGGTGTTTCCTCTTTTCTGCCGTATGGCGTCTCCTCTGCAAAAGATACATTTGCCTCTATGAGCGTCCCGTCCGTCACATCCGGGTCGTCGCCGCCGTCTTTCCTGACCGCGCACCTGACCCAGCCCTTTCCCCGGAAAATTTCCTCAATCCGGGCTGCATAAAAAGTTCCCGACGGCGTTTCAATCGTAACTTCCGGTATTTCCTCTTTCCTGCCGTATGGCATAAAGGGATACCCGGGGGGTATTTCCTCTTCCCCGCCGCAAGGCTTAATCAGTTGCCCTGAAAGTTTTCCCTCTTCCCCGCCGCAAGGCTTAATCAGTTGCCCTGAAAGTTTTCCCTCTTCCCCGCCGCAAGGCTTAATGGGATGCCCTGTAGGCAATTCTTCTCCGGAAAGCAACATATAAGCGGCCGCCTTCGCGGCCGCCGCCGCGCAGCTCCCTGTCGTAAATCCGCAGCGCATCTTCCCGCCTCCTCCCTCTCCGATCCTGGCCGCGCCCCATGCCCGGCCGTTCCTTACCGCCCCGCCGCTTCATACAAGATGGCGTTGCAGATCGCCGCCGCCACATTGCTCCCGCCCTTTCTGCCGCGGTTCGCGATAAACGGGACGCCCAGCCCCATCAGCCGTTCCTTTGCGGCTTCCACGTTCACGAACCCGACCGGGACCCCTATGACGAACGCCGGAACAAAGATTCCCTCCTGCGCCATCTCGCATAGCCGCAGCAAGGCGGTCGGGGCGTTCCCGATCGCGAAAATGGCAGGCTTCCCAAGCCTGGCCGCGCGCTCCATGCTGACCGCCGCCCGCGTCGTCCCCCGCTCCTTCGCGAGCCGCGCCGTTTCTTCTTCCGCCATGAAGCAATGCGCCGCTCCTCCCAAACGCCCCAGCGTCTTTTTATGGACGCCCGCAAGAGCCATATTCGTGTCCGTCACGATATCCGCCCCGCCCAGCAGCAGATTTTTCGCGGTCAAGACCGCATCCTTTGAATAGCAGAGCGTCCGCGTATACTCAAAATCCGCCGTCGTGTGGATAACGCGCTTCGTCACCGCCTCTTCCTCCTTTGGCAGGCTCACGCCCATCCGCGCAAGCTCTTCGGAAATGATCGAAAAACTCTTTTTCTCAATCTCTTCCGGCCCAAGCCATCCATTCCCGTCCACCGCAATCCCTCCTTTGCAAAATCTCCCCCATCGCTTCGAGCAGGCGCGCGTTCTCCTCCCGCGTCCTGACCGCGATCCGATAATCCCCAGACGCAAGCCCCCGGAAATTCCGGCAATCCCGGATCAAGATCCCGCGTTTTTGAAGCTTTTCGCCCAACTCCTCATCGCTATGGAAAAACAAAAAATTCGCCGCGCCGGGAAGCGGGAAAATTCCCAGTTTTTTCAGGCCGTTTTCCAAAAAAGACCGCTCTTCCAGGACATAGCGCGCCGTCTTTTCCAGAAACCCTTCCTGCGCCGCGAGAACCGCGCCCGCTTCCTGCGCAAAAACAGAAAGGTTCCATTCCGGAAGCTGCCTGCGCACCGCGTCCGCCAGGCCCCGCCCGGCGCATACGGCATATCCCAGCCTTACCCCCGGCATGGCAAAAGACTTCGTAAATGACCGGACGACGATCAGGTTTCGGTATTGCCCCAATTCCCCGACCATCGACTGCCCGCCCGCGCAAAACGCAAGAAACGATTCATCCAGCGCCACGACGATCCCCTTCCTCCTGCAAAACCCAAGCAGCGTCCGCAGCGTCCCGGCGTCCAGCATATTTCCGATAGGGTTATTGGGATTCGCCAAAAACAGCAGTCCCGCGCCGTCCCGCAACGCATCCAAAATCCCCTCGCCAGGCAAGAATCCATCCTCCCGCTTTTGCGGGCAGAAGCAGATCCGGCCGCCCGCCGCCCGCGCCGCATGCTCGTAGCCGTAAAAGGACGGCACGGGGATCACGGTCTTCTTAGGCCTTACGGCATGGGCGGCTGCGGATAAGATTTCCGACGCGCCATTTCCAAATAAAATCCACCTCTTTGGGACGCCGAGCCTCTCGCTGACCGCCCGGGCTAATCGTTCCGACGCGATATCCGGGTAAACGCCGCACTTTTCCACGGCGCGGCGCAGCGCTTCCTTCCCCTCCTCCGGCATCCCAAGCGGATTCACATTGATCGAAAAATCAAGTTTCACGCAATTTCTGTAAATATCGCCCCCATGGATCGCTTTCATCTCTCTCCTCCGTCTGTTTCCCTTCCGATCCGCCGTTTTCACCGCCTATCTGGACTTCATCCAGGCCGCCGCGTTTCCCGTTTCCCTTCCAAATATCCTTCGGCTCAGCCGCCCGCAGCCCCTCCCCGATCTCAGGCTTTTTTTCCAGCTTCCCAAAATACCAGGCGTCCCCCGCCAGGCAAACGCCAAGCGCGCCCGCGCAGGCAGCTTCCGCCTGCGCGCTGTTCGGGCTGGCGTGCTTCCTCCCGTCGCGCCTGTAAATAACGTACGCCCGCTTCCCGGAAACGTCCAGCCCGCCCAGGAAAGCCGCGGCCACCAGCAAAAGCGCGCCGACCCGGGCCGGGATGAAATTCAAAAAATCGTCCAGCTTCGCCGCCGCCCGCCCAAAATACAGATATTTTTCATTCCGATACCCAACCATGGAATCCATCGTATTCGCCGCCTTATAAAAAAAGCCGAGCGCCGGGCCGCCGATTGCCGTAAAGAGCATCGGAGCGATCACGCCGTCCACCGTGTTCTCCGCCACCGTCTCGACCGCCGCCTTCGCCACCCCTTCTTCCCCCAAAACATCCGTGTCGCGCCCGACGATCATGGAAACCGCCTCCCTTGCCGATTCAAGGTCGCCGCGCGCCAACGCGTCATGCACTTTCATGCTCTCGGTCCGCAGGCTTTTTGCCGCGAGGATCCGATATGTCATCCAAGCCTCTGCGAGGACTCCCGCCCAGGAATGCAGCCCATACGCCGCCAGCAGGATCACGGACGATACCGCCGTCGTCAACGCCAATGTGGCCGCCGCCATCGCCGCGCCCTGCCAAAATTCCCGCTTTCTTTTTTCCCCGTTTCCAGAAACATCTTCTTTTTTCCCTCGCGCGGCGGTTTCTTTTCTTCCCTCTTCACTTTCGGAAACTTCTTCTTTTTTCCCTCGCGCGGCGGTTTCTTTTCTTACTTCTTCGCCCCCTCCACGCAGCGCGCCCTCCGTCCAGGACACAAGCCGCCCGATCAGCCGCACCGGATGCGGGAAGCCCTGCGGGTCGCCCAAAAGCTGATCCAGCAAAAACCCCAGGAAAAATGCCAGCATATGAAATTCCGCCCTCATAATTTCCTTCGGACCTCCAACCGTGTTTTCCCTATCTCGGCCACGCATACGTACCCGCCGCCGTTCCCCGTCTGATAGGAAAAATATTCCCCGCCGCAATAGTGGCTCAACAGCGCCATGATCGTGCCGCCATGGACGACCGCGGCCGCATTTTCCCGCGCGTCCCGGATATGCCGCATTAAAATCCTCTCCATCTTCTCATAGCCCGCGCGGCAGCGGCGGATGAACGCCTCCCGCCCTTCCCCGCCCGGGAACGGCAGCTCCCCGTTGCTGTCAAGCCACGCCTGATAGCGCGGGTCTGCGCTCAGCTCCCCGTGATTTTTGCCTTCAAACGCCCCAAAGTCGATCTCTGTCCATTCCGGCACCAGGATCGGCTCCTGCCCGGGATAGAGGATCCGCGCCGTTTCCAGACACCGCGCCATCGGGCTTGCGAACACGAGACGCGCCGTTTCATAACGCCCCGCCGCCTTGTCTTTCCGCAGTGCCTGGACGCCTTGCGCGCACAGCCCTTCCTCCGACTTTCCAAGGTAACGCCGCTCCAGATTTGACGCGGCGGCCCCATGCCGTATGAACGACAGCTCCGCCCTCATTTGATCCTCTGCCCGATCCCGCATATCACACGCGCCACCTCTTCCGCCTGCGCCGCGAGCCGCACGAGCATCCGGCCCGTCCGCTCCCGGTATTCCCGTTCCGCCCGATCGAGCGGGACAATGCCGCTCCCGACTTCGTTGCTTATGATCACGCACTCCGGGTTCGCCGCCACAAACTCCCGGATCTCTTCCTCCGGACGCCCGCCGCGCCGTATCCGCTCAGACGCCCACTCGTGAAAATGATCGATCACCGTTATTTTCCCAGGTTCCCCGCCGCCTTCCGGCAGCCTGCCGTCCCAGACGGCGCAGCTCCCCGGAGGGTACCAGCCCAGGACATAGTCCAATTTCCCCTGCGCGCATCCGCCGATCACCAGCTTCATTTCCATCCCTCCCATCCGTCACACGTCCCTCGCGGCCATGCTTTCCCGCAGGCTGACGCCGCCGCGCCATCACTGCCATGCTTTCCCACAGGCTGCCATGTCGTAACACTACATTCGCAGCCAAATTCCCCTGAAAGCTGCCGCTGTCGCCCGTCCCTCGCGGCCATGCTTTCCCGCAGGCTGACGCTATCGCCTGACTCTCACGGCCAAACTTTCCCGCAAACCGCAGCCGTCGCAGCCACGGCGCACTCGCAGACGCAGATCAAATATCCGGACGTGTCCCCCGTGACCCCGCCCAGTTCCCGCCTGCACTGAAAATAATACCAGGCCAGCGTCGCAAGCGTCGCAGCCACGGCCGCCCCGCCGGCCAGGCGGGACTGCCCGACCATGAACGCCGCGCACAAGAACGCCTGCAAAAACAGCAGCGCCAGGACAGGCTTTTTCTTCGCGCGGCCCGCGAACCAAAACGCCAGCCCCTCCTGCTTCGCCAAGGGGAACGCCAGCACGCTGATCCCGCCGAGGCAGCGCGACAACGCGAACCCGGCGCAAAAGACCCGCGCCTGCGAAAGCTCCGTTATCTCAGAATACGCCCCCAAAAAGACAAGCCCGTACGCCGCCAGCAAGATCGCCGAAAACGCGCCGATATGGGGGTCTTTTAAGATCTCCAGCTTTTTCTCCCTTGGCTGGCGGGAGCAAAACGCGTCCGCCGTGTCCATGAACCCATCGACATGGATCCCTCCTGTAAAAAACAACGGCAGCGCCGCGCCCACGAAAACGCGGCAGACCCCGCCGACCGCAAACGCCCGGCAGAACAGCTCCCAGGCGTAGAGAAGCCCCCCGGCCGCCGCGCCGACCCACGGGAAGAAGGCAAACAAGTATTCCATGTCTTTTTCCTTCCAGTCAAATTGCGGCATCGGGACCTTAGAATACATGGACCACGCGACTGCGAACGTCCGAAAAAAACGCATCCCGCTCCCTCCCTCTTTATCCCTCTATTCCTGCCGCTTTAGCATGACGGGAATCCCGGCCACGACCTCGACCGCCTCGTCCGCCAACTTCGCCAGCCCGCGGTTGGCCGCCCCCAGGGCCTTCCGGTACGCTTCCACGGACGCCTCATAGCGCGCCCCGTCCTCAAAGACCTGGCCTGTCACGACGATCAGGTTCTGGACTGCCCTGCCAAGCCGCGCGATCCCAGCCAGCGCCTTTCCTGACGCCTCTTCCCAGCCCACGGCCTCCCCTTCCCCAAACATCTCGTTCGCCACCAGGTTCGGGACGCATTCCAGAAGGGCCGTGCCTTCCCCCGGCTTTTTTCCCAGCGCCTCGATCGCTTCCGCCGCCTTCCAGACGGAGACGGGCTGCTCGATGGTAAGAAAACCCTTTCCGGCTCGCCGCGCCCTGTGTTTTTTTACTCTTTCTTCTCCTTCTTCCCCAAACGCGCGCATGGTCGCGACGTAATATTTCTGTCCCCCGCCCGAAATCTCCTCGGCGCGCGTCTCCGCGTAGGCGGATTTCCCGCTCGCGCTCCCGCCTGTCACAAAAACGGTCATCCTTCCTGCATCCTCCTTTTGTAAGGCGCGACGTCAATCTCGGAAAACGCCGCCCCGTCCCGGTAAACGCTTAACGCCAAGTCCAGCAGCGGAAAAAACATGACCGCCCCCGTCCCCTCCCCAAGCGCCAGATCCGCATCCAGGACAGGACGCATCCCAAGCTCTTTTAAGATCTTCCCGGCCGCAGGCTCCCTGCCCTTATGCGACGGCAGCAAAAACTCCCGGACGCCGGGGAACATCCGCTCCGCCGTAAGCGCGGCGGCCAGGCTGATGGCCCCGTCCAACACGATCGGGACGCGGAACAGCGCGCCGCCAATGCACAGCCCGGCAAGCCCCGCGATATCAAGCCCGCCGACCGACGCCAGGACAGCCAGAGCATCCGCCCCGGCAAGCCCGTGCTTCTCCACCGCGCCGTCCACGATGCAGCGTTTCCGGCGCAAGCCCGCGTCGCTAAGCCCCGCGCCCCGCCCCGTGACCTCGTCCGCGCCGCATCTTAGCAAAGCGGCCGCGACCGCGCTGCTCGTCGCCGTATTCCCGATCCCAAGCTCCCCGGCCGCTAAGACGCCGTACCCGTTTTCTGCGCACGACTGCGCCATCCCGATCCCCGCGGCAATGGCGCGGATGGCCTCCGTTTCTTCCATCGCCGCCTCTTTCCTGAAATTGCGCGTGCCGCGCCGCACCTTCCGGTCCAAAAGCCCCGGTATCGGCTTCTCGGACGCGATGCCGATATCTACGGGGAACACGTCCGCGCCCGCCGCCTTCGCCAAAAGGCAGACAGGCGACCTGCCCCGCGCCATGGATCTCGCGACAGCCGCCGTGACCTCCTGCCCGGACTGGCTGACCCTCTCTTCCACGATCCCGTTGTCCGCGCAGAATACGACGACTGCCTTCTTTCCCAGATCCAGCCTTGCCGACCCTACCATGCCGCCGATCTTCGCCGTCAGCCGCTCGAACCGCCCCATGCCGTCGATCGGCTTTGCCAGCGCGTCCCAGTTTTCCCGGACGCGCCGCGCCGCCGCCCGGTCGGGCGCGCCAATCTCGATCCGGAACAATTCCTCCCTCGTATATTCATTCCAGACAGGCTTCTTCCAGCATCCCATAAACCGCCTCCATATCCAGATGTTCCCGCAGCGTATCCGCCAGCTTCTCATATTGCGCTTCCTTAAACGCCTGGTAATCCAGGCAGCCGCCATCGCCAAGCGAGATCCCTTTTCGCGCCGCAAGCGCCCCCGCCAGATCCCGCGCCAGGCTTCCGGCGTCAAACAGCCCATGGACGTACGTGCCGCAGACATTCCGCCCGTTCCCGACGAGCAGGCCCTTCTCTTCTTCCCAAACGCCCCGCGTCCTTTGGCTTCCATCGCGCCCATCCTTTTGGCGGGCGGCGCCGCCCGGGACAGGCCTTCTTCCCGACGCTTCGCCATGCAGGCTCTTCTCTTCTTCCCAAACGTCCCGCGCCCCCTGGCTCCCGCCGCGCCCATCCTTTTGGCGGGCGGCGCCGCCGTGCAGGCGCCCCGTCCTTCCCATATGGATCTCATAGCCCTGGAATCGCCGCCCGGAAAGGCAGGAAAACACGCCTTCCACCTGATTTAGGACGCCTTTTCTCTGGCGGCGTTCCTTCTGCGGCCTTAGCTCCGTGGCGACAGGCAAAAGCCCCATCCCCGCCATCTCGCCGCCTTCTTCCACGCCGTGCGGGTCGCTGATCCGCTCCCCCATCATCTGATAGCCGCCGCAGATGCCAAAAATGGGGACGCCTTTGCCCGCAAGCTCTTTCACCGCCGCTTCCAGGCCGTTTTGCCGCATCCATCCAAGATCGCCCATCGTATTCTTGCTCCCGGGCAGGAAGAGAAGATCCGGGACGCCAAGCTCCCGGACGGACGCGGCGTAGCGCACCGACACGCCCGGAATCTGTCCGAACACATGGAAATCCGTAAAATTAGAGATCCGCGGGACACGGATCACGGCAATATCGACAGCCGCCCCCTTTTTCCCGGAAAATCGCCCCGCCAGGCTGTCCTCTGCTTCCAGGGACAGTTCCATATACGGTGCGGCATCCGCTTCCGTTTTCCCGGAAAATCGCCCCGCCAGGCTGTCCTCTGCTTCCAGGGACAGTTCCATATACGGCACGACCCCCACCGCCGGGATCCCGCCCCGCCGCTCCAGCTCCGCGACGCCGGGATCCAAGATCGTCCGGTCGCCCCGGAACTTATTGACGATCAGGCCCTTCACGCGCTTTTTCTCTTCTTCCTCCAGCAAAAGGAGCGTCCCCAAAAGCTGCGCGAACACGCCGCCCCGGTCGACGTCGCCCACCAAAAGCACAGGCGCGCCGATCATCTTTGCAAGGCCCATGTTCACGATATCGTCCTGCTTCAAGTTGATCTCAGCCGGGCTTCCCGCACCTTCCACGACAATGACGTCCGCCATCCCCGCCAATTTGCGGAACGCGTTTTTGATGTCCGGGACGAGCTTTTTCTTATAGGGAAAATATTCCTGCGCGGACATATTCCCGACAGGCTCCCCGTTCACGACCACCTGCGAGCCTGTGTGGCTGGTCGGCTTCAGCAGGATCGGATTCATACAGGATAAAGGAGGGATCCCGGCCGCTTCCGCCTGCATCGCCTGCGCCCGCCCGATCTCCAGCCCCTCGGCCGTGACGTAGGAATTTAAAGCCATGTTCTGCGACTTAAACGGGGCCGTCCGATAGCCGTCCTGCCAGAAGATCCTGCACAGCCCGGCCGCGATCAGGCTCTTTCCCACATTTGACATCGTTCCCTGCACCATGATCACTTTCGCCATTGCGGCCCCTCCTTCCCTTGCGCAAAGTCATGCGCGCGATCTCCTTCTCCCACCAACCGCCCTGCCTTCCGGATTCCTCTCCGCCAGGATGCACAGTGTCACGCACGCGCGATCTCCTTTCCCTGGGACTTCGCGTACAGGAGCAGCCGCTCGTTGGCCGCCTCGTACGTCCCGAACGATTCCCGGCAGCAGACGACTTTCCTGCAGCCGTCGACCGCCCGCATGGCCCTGCGGACGGTTTCCTCCGGCACAGGCTCGAACGCCCGCGCGGCAATGCATTCCGCGGCGAGCGCCTTTGCCACGGGATAGTCCAGGTCATTCTCAAATAAGATCCCGGACGCGAACGCAGTTCCCTCGCGCTGCAGCCTGCGGTATGCGTTCCGTCCGCTCCCGCCGCCCGCGATCACGAACACCTGCGCCTCCCCTCTCGGCGCCTCCAGCTCCACGCCGCCGCTCCCGTCTTCAAAACTGCCCTTTGAAATGCCAAACAGCTTCCCGACGTACCCGTCTGCAAAAACCTCCTCCGGGGGGCCGAATTTCTCCGCATATTTCCCGTTCAGGCACAGGATCTTGTCCGAGACGCGCGCCGCCAAGTCCAGCTCATGCAGGGACATAATGACGGTCAGCCCCTTTTTTTCCCGCATCCTCTGGAGAGCCGAGAGAAATTCCAGCTTGTATCTCACATCCAGATAAGAAGTCGGCTCATCTAAGACTAAGACCTCCGGTTCCTGGCAGATGGCGCGCGCGAGCATCACGCGCTGCCGTTGCCCGTCACTGGCTTTCGCAAAATCCAAGTCCCGTATCCCGCCGACCTGCACCAGCTCCATCGCCTCTTCCACGGCGCGGGCGTCTTTTTTGGACAAAATGCCGAACTTCCCGGTATACGGATAACGCCCGGTCGCGACCACGTCCCCGCAGGACATCAGCTCCGCGCGCAGCCTTTCCGTGAAGACGACGGCCATTTTCCTGGACAGCTCCGCGCCGGACATGCGCCCAATGCTGCCGCCCCCTATGTAAGCCGCGCCCGCGACCATCTTGATCTGCCGCGCGATGCTTTTTAGGACCGTGGACTTTCCCGCCCCGTTCGGCCCGATCAGCGTGAGGATCTCCCCTTTTTCCAGGCCGATCTGGATCTTCTCGATCAAAGGGCGCATCTGATAGCCCACGCTCATTTTTTCCGTATAAAAATAGTAGCCCATCACGCGCCCCCATCCCGCCTGCGCTCCACCATGACCCATAAGACGACCGGAGCGCCGAACACCGCCGTGACCGTGCTGATGCTGACCTCGGTCGGAGCCAGCAGGTTCCTTGCAAGCAAGTCGCAGAATAAGCAGAATGCGCTCCCGCCCAAGAAGCACGCCGGGATCATCAGGATCGGCTTCGCCGTCCCAAAAAGCGCCTTCACCAGATGCGGCACGGCCATCCCCAGAAAAGACACCGGGCCTGCGTAAGCCACGGCGCAGGCGGACAGGACGCTGGACAAAAGCACCATCGCGGCGCGCAGCAAGCGAATGTCCACGCCGAGGTTGCGCGCGTAGGACTCGCCCAACTGATAAGCGCTAAGCGGCTTTGCCAGCAAAAACGCCGCCGCGGACGCAAACGCCGTCACGCACGTCATGGCCGCCGTATTTTCCCATGTGACGCCGGAAAAACTGCCGCGCGACCAATCGTGCAAATTTACGATCTCCGCGTCTTCCGCGAACGTCACTACAAGCTCCGTTATGGCGGAGCAAATGTAGCCGATCATGACGCCGCTTACCACAAGCATTGCCATGCTGTCCACCTTGCGCGACATCAAAAGGACGAATCCCATGGACGCCATCGCACCCGCGAACGCCGCCCCGACCAGCGCCGCCGCGCTGATCTTCGCAGCTCCCCCGGCGAAAAACACCAGGACGAGCGACACCGCCATTTTCGCCCCGGAGGAGACGCCAAGCACGAACGGCCCCGCGATCGGGTTGTGGAAGAACGTCTGCAAAAGATACCCGGAAAGCGCAAGCGCGCCGCCAAGCTCCATCGCCGCTATGGCGCGCGGCAACCGGATCTCCCACACGATCCGCCCGTCGATCCCGTCCGCCCCGTCTCCCGCCAGGATCCGGAAGACGTCAAAGAACGGGATTTTCACGCTCCCGATGCTGATATTCAAAAGCAGGCACACGGCAATCCCCGCAAGGAGCACGAAAAATGCCGCCAAATGCCGCGCCGCGCTTTTTTTCCTCATCCTGCTTCCCGCCCTTCTCCTGTGCTTCCATCGTCCCGCAGCTTCGCCCTTCCTTACTCCAAATGGTGTAAGAAGCGTAAGCCTTCTTTTTCCCCGGCGAGCATCTGATGGATATCCCCGATCAAATACCCAATGGACATAGGCTGCTGGTACATATCGTTCGACGTGCAAAAGACGTTGCCTTCCTTCACCGCCCGGAAATCCCCTAACAGCGGGCATTTTTCCAACAATTCCCCCACCGACGACACCCCGCCGTCGATCGCGCTGTTGTAAATGAGGAAATCCGCGTCCCGCGCCCCGTCGTAAAATTCCTCCACCTGGATATTCACCGTCGAGCGCACCGAGTCCGGATCCCCCAGATCGTCAAACACATATTTTCCTCCGGCAAGCCCGATCATTTTCGGGACGTAATCCGAGCTTTGGCGCACCTGCGCCAGACCGTTCGACGTAAGGAAGAAAAAGGCGACGGTTCCGCCCGTCCGATCGCCGGACGCCGCCTTTCGCAAGATTTCCTCCTGCTCCTGAAACGCCTTTTTTGCTTCCTCGTCCTTGCCCAGAAGCGCGCCGAAAAACTTCACCCACTCCACCCGGCCAAGCGGATGGGATTCAGAGCTGGAATATTCGATCATCACAGGTATCCCGAATTTTTCCAGCATCTCAACCACTTCCGGCGAATGCGTGACCATCCGGTTCTCGATCGCCAGCGAGCAGCCCTTTGACACGATCAGTTCATAATCCGGCTGGCTGTATTTTCCCGCATATTCCATCTTCCCGTCTTCCATGGCCTGCCTGGCTGATTCAATATACCAGCCTTCCTGCTTCTGCCCGGAAAGGGAGATCGCGCCGACCGCGTCCAGCGCGTCAAACATATCCATCACCGCCGACGCCACCAGATAGACGTCTCTCACCGGGCGTTCGAGGACGATCACGTCTTTCCCCAGGCCGTCCGGGGCTTTCCCGCCCTCCGGCATGGACAAGATCTTCGTCCCGTCCAGCTCCGTCAGCATCGCGTATCCGCCCTCGTAATAATCCACTGAGAAATTTTCGGCGTATTGCAGCTCCAAGCTTCTTTCGTAAACAAGCTCCCCTGCGTCCGCGTCCGGCGCGCCTTCGGTCCCTTCGTTCTTGTCCGGTATTTTCTCATCCCGCGCGCCTTTGGTTTCTTCGTTCCTGTCCGGCGTTTTCCCCTCTGGCGCGTCCTTAATTCCTTCGTTCTTGCCCAGCGTTTTCTCATCTGACGCGCTCTCGGTTCCTTCGTTCTTGTCCGGCGTTTTCTCATCCCGCGCGCCTTTGGTTCCTTCTTCCTGCTCCTGCGCGCCTTCCGTCCCCTGCGGGGCGAAGGACGCGCCGCCGCAGCCGAGCAGCCCGGCCAGCACAAGCAGCAGGCAGGCCGCCGCCGCTTTCTTTTTCCAATTCCATTTCTTATTTCCTGCCATATGCCCTTCTTTCGCATATTTTCCCTAAGCCGCGCGAACCGTGTGGGAACGCGGCTCAAACTTCCCTTACGCCGCCACCGGGCTTCCCTCACTCCGCCTCTTTCATCGTATCGGAGTGGAACGTCAGCGTGTATTCCACCTCATGCGGCGCGCTCATCGCCACCGTATCCCCGATCACGTTCAGTTCCTCATCCAACGCCGCCACCGGAATCTCAAATACGGAGTTCCCTTCCGTGTTGACCGGAAGGTATTTTTGCCCATCCACGACCATATAGTCGTAATTAGGGCTGCTCCATTCAATGACGGCCGCCATGCCGCCGTCCGTGACTTTTAAGGAAGCCGGGGACGTCACCGACGCCTTCCCGCTCCCTCCGCCAAGCGTCACCTCAATCTGATATTCCCCGTCCGCCAAAGCCTCATTTCCCGCGTCCGTCCCTTCCTGCGCTTCCCTATCGTCTTTCTTAGAAAGGGAAGACGAAAGGAACGTAAGCTTACGGTCGTACCATTTTTCTTTCCTTATGCTGAACGCCGCGCAGTCGATCGGCTGGTCTAACGCTTCCACCGGGATCGTGTAGGCATACGCGCCCTCCGCGTCTTCCACGAACGGGATGCAGTCCGCCTCCGCAGCCGCTTCCGCCTCCTTTGCCGTACCAGGATAAAGTTTCCCGTACCCGGTCCCGCTTAGCGTGATCGTCGCTTCCATCGCCCCGTCTTTCACGTTCAGCTCCGCTTTCACCACGCGGAACATACTGGAACTGGATTCTACCTCAACCGCATAAACGCCGTCCGCGACCTTCGCCGCGCCGTTCCCGTCCGCAGCGCCCGCGCCGCCCGTAAGCGCCTCCCCGGAGGAAATGGCGTCCTTGATATGCGCGACGTAGATATCCTGGATCGCTTCCATCTGCCCTAAGCCCTCCAGGATGCATTCCACCTCATAGCCTTCTTTTTCCAGCACGCTCTTCCAGGAATCCGCCTCGTCGCCCGCCATGTCGTTGTTCGCATGGTCGCCCGCGACTACCATCAGCGGCTCAAGCACGACTTTTTTATACGTCCCTTTTTCTTTCAGCGCGGCGACAACGTCGTCTATGGAAGGCTCCGCCTCCACCGTCCCGATGTAATAATTTTCATACCCGCCCTGCGCGAGTTTTTCCTGGAGCCTGGCATAAACGCCGTTCGACTCGGCCTCCGTCCCATGCCCCATAAAGCAGATCGCCGTCTCCCCGTCGTCGTATTCCGCCGTTCGCTCCGTAATTGCCGCGATCACCTGATCGAAATCCTCGTCGCTTGACAAAAGCGGTTTCGCCAGCACGACCTTGTCAAACTGATCGGCATAGTCCGCCAGCGCGTTCGCCAAATCCGTATACTCATACCCATCCATCAGATGCGTCGGCTGGACGTACAATTCCCGGATCCCGTCCGCGGCCGCCCGGTCCAGCGCCTCTTCCACGTTGTCGATCTGCAGCCCGTCGCGCTCTTTCAGCTTGTCGATGATGATCTGGCTGGTAAAAGCCCGGCGCACCTCATACTCCGGGCAGGCCTTCTCGATCGCCTCTTCCACCGCGCCGATCGTGACGTCGCGGCTGTCATTGTAGCTCGTGCCGAAGCTCACGGCCAAAATGGCCGCGCCCTCTTTTTTCTGCGCCGCGCCCTCCTGCGCGTCCTTGTTTTCCTGTGCGTCCGCCGCTGCTTCCCCGTTTTCCTGCGCGTCCGCTGCTTCCCCGTTTTCCTGTGCGTCCGCCGCCGCTTCCCCGTTTTCCTGTGCGTCCGCCGCCGCTTCCTGCGCGTTGTCCAAAGCTGTTTTCTCCGCCGCGGCCCCGCCGCAGCCCGCCAGGCAGCATATGCTAAGAACGACCGCCAACATTGTTCCCACTCGTTTTCTCATGTTCCTCTTCCTCTTTCCCGCAGTTCCCATCTGCTTTTTCTTTTTTGGGCAGGCCGCGAGTTTTTCTGTCACGCTGCGCGTCTATGCGCATCCGCCGAGGGCTTTTGTTCCATAAAACAAAAAAACCCTTTCCGCAAAAAGCTGGTAAAGGGCTTGCACTCAAAGGCGTCCCAAAGGATCCGCTCCAACGCGGCTTCCCATGGGCTTTCCGTACAGCCAATTACTCGTGGCCTGAAACAATTGTTTCCGTACAACAGCAAGGCAGGTCTCCCGGCTTAAAGATCATCGCATCGGCCATCTTCCCAGTTTCCCAGTGATATCGCGGCTCCTGCTCCCTAATTACGGTGACGAGTTCGTACAGGATTCTCACCTGTTTCCCTTTTCACCGGAACCAGCCATTTCGGCTGTTCCGACACCTTACTGCTCCATATTCAATTGTCCTGCGCCAAATCAGCGCATGGATATTCTAACATACGATCCATTGGTTTTCAACAAAAATTTTCTTTTTTCAACTCAAGCTTTTCAATTCCAGCACCTGTTCCAGAGTAAGCCCGGAATACATCACGATTTTTTCCAAAGACAGGCCGCCGTCTTCTATCATTCTCATTGCCGAATTTATTTTTTCCTGCTCCATGCCCTGCTCTATACCCTGCTCCATGCCCTGCTCATATTTTTCCTGATAATTCATCTGCAAAGTCATATACTCTAATCTCCATTTCTCATTTTTTCGGACAGCCTGCACCGCCTCATCCAACTCTCTGGTAAAGTCATCCTCCGGCTCCTTGCCGTCAATAAAATCAAGCAGCTTTTTCATTTCTGGCGTAACATCATCCATCGTGCCTTTTGTATTTAGAATAATCTTCGTCGTATCGTCGCCAAGGCCTAATTCCGGATTCTGAAGGCAACGGTTCTCAAATGTATAAATATGCCGCTCTTCGCCAAACAAATCAAACGTACAGATAAAAATGACAAAACTTCGTTTCAAATCTTTGTAGTTTTCTCCCTTTTCCAAGATATTCAGATCGATCATTCCCTGATAATATCTTGTTCTCTTTGGCAGATTCCGATTCTCCGTTGCCTGCATTTCAATATTGTAAACCGTATTGTTTCCATCTTCTACATAAATATCAAGACGGACGCTTTTAGCATCTGCAGATAAATCGATCGTCTCCTGCGATTTCGGATATTCAATGCGGGATATTTTGACTTCAAGACCCGTTCCAAAAATGGCTTGCAGAACTTCGGATCTCTCATGACAACACTGAACATGAAATCGTCCTTTATCTGCAGTTCCTCAAATGATTTCTCCATAACGGCGTCCCTTCTCTTCTTTATCTTTATTATAATATGTGCCTGTACGATTGGCAAGGGCTGATTTTACTGGTGGATACCAGTTCAGGGCTTTGCACTTGCTGCAAAGTCCGTAAGAACGTGTAAATCTTGCCGAATGGGAATCCGGCTCTTTGCCGAAGGCTGAACTGTTACTATTTCCTCATCTGCAGGATTGCTCACCTTCCTGCGATCTCACGTAATCTGCCCCGACCTCGAAATGATATTTCACGATGCCGAGGTCTACCTTACTGAACATTCCGCCCTTGTCCGTAAATTCCACGGAACCGTCCTCATTTAAGGCAATCTCAAATTTCTGCTGGTTCAGCGCCGTGGGCGCAAGGAGAGCCATCTCCACGCCAAAATTGAACCAATCCGGCTTCTCTCCATCGGAATCAACCACATTCTCCGGCTTCTTCGACTTATGCTGCCTGCCCTGATCCGCACCGTATCCTATGGCAATCACGATGACAAGCCTCTCGCCGTCTTCTATCTTGGCCGGCACATTTTTCGCATTGAAAGTTCCCGCCCAACAAGTATTCAATCCGAGTTCCTGCGCCAAAAGCGCCACCTGTTCCCCGAAATATCCGATTCTCTCCTCCAGGGAATCATCTTCCCGCCCAATGCAGGCGATCACGCTCGGCGCGCTGCCAAGCCCCATAAAACGGTTCAAAACCTTGTTGAATGACAAGCCAAAAACTTCATGAGCCAAAATTTCACAAAACAAAATCCCTTAAAAATATCCCGGATCCATCCGATATTCTGTAATAAGAGATTCTTCGGCTTCGGCCACGGTATCGGATGAATGCGGGCCGCAGCTTTTTTCTAGGACGGAGGTAGGAAAATGACGGATATGACAAGAATGCTGGATTCTATGGAAAACGCTTTGAAAATGCAGTTCCAGGCGAGCACCGAGCGGAGGGCTGACAAGGCGGAACAGGAAAAGCAGGCGTTTCAGGAAAAACTGACGCGCGCCGCCATGAGCAAATTAGAATTGGACGGCATCGCATCTAAGCTGAAAGGTTCTGAGGACGCAGTGCGCAGGGATCAGCTCATCGCCTTTCTGATGGCGGGATTTTGACGCCGGGGAAAGGCCTGCGAACCGCAGCGAATAAGCGAAAAAGGAGACCCCTATGCCTGTCTTATCTGATAAACTGATCCTTGGCGCAGGCTGCGCGCTGCTGATGGCCTTCCGATCGCCGCAGATCGGGCTGCCCCATGTGCTGGGGCTTCTCTTTGCCATTATCTTTTCCTGCGGATGCGGCTGCTGCAACCCGGAACAGCTTCCCTGGGAACGGCTTCCCGTCTCGTCCCGCGTCGCTCAGCTATGCCTCTGGGCGTCCCTGGCCGTCCTCTCTTTCGTAAGCCCGGCTTTCGGGCTGTTCCTGCCGCTGCTCTTTTATGAGCTTGCGAACGCCTCCCGCCGCTATTTCTGCCTCGCCCTGTGCGCGCTCCCGTTCCTGTCTTTCCGGCATGAAAGCCGCGCGTGGCCGTGGGCGGCGCTTCTTTTGTTTCTCATCGCTTTTCTCCTGTCGCGAAAAACAAAGCGCCTCCTGGCCCTGGAGCGTGATTTCCGGTCCATGCGCGACGCGTCCATGGAATCCCGCCTTGGCCTGCAGCAGAGAAACAAGGAACTGATGGAAACACAGGACTACGAGATCCACATCGCGACGCTGCGCGAGCGGAATCGGATCGCGCGGGAAATCCACGACAACGTAGGGCATCTGCTCTCGCGCTCCATCCTGCAGTCCGGCGCGCTGCTCGCCGTCAACAGGCAGGAGGAACTCGAAGAGCCTTTGCGCGCATTAACGCAGACGCTTTCGTCCGCCATGGACTCCATCCGCAGCAGCGTCCACGGCCTGCACGACGAATCCATTGACTTAAAAGCCGCCGCCTCCGAAATGCTCTCCGGCTTTCCCGGGCGGAACGTCCATTTCGATTACGACATGGACGCCTTTGTCCCGGCTCCCGTCAAATACTGTTTCCTTTCCATTCTGAAAGAGGCCTGCGCCAACATCGCAAAACACAGCGACGCGACGGAGATCTCTGTCGCCATGCGGATTCACCCCGGCTTTTTCCAGCTTATCATTTCTGATAACGGGACGGCCGCCAACAGTGCGGATTCTTTTTCGACCCAAAATCTGCACCGTGCGGATTCTTTTTCATCCCAAAACCCGCGCCGCTCCGATTCTTTTTCGACCCAAAACCCGCGCCGCTCCGATTCTTTTTCATCCCAAAATCCGCGCCGCTCCGATTCTTTTTCATCCCAAAATCCGGGAATCGGGATCTTAAACATGGAGGAGCGGGCAAGGGCGCTGAACGGGCATTTTTCCATCTCCACGGAACACGGGTTCCAAATCTTCGTTTCCATTCCACAGGAAATGGGCTGAACTTTCACAAAAATTTCCCAAAACGAAAACTTTTCCCCAACGTCGTGACAATATATAGATGTAAGGGCAAAACCCTTAGACCGGTTTAAGGAAAATGAAGGATGGCGGGCTATGGATAATTTTGAATTTGAGCAGTTTGTCCTGGAAAGCGGGAAGGAAATCCTGAAGTTCTGCATCATGACGGCTGGGAACGAGGACAGGGGAAACGAACTGTACCAGGACACCATGCTGAAGCTGCTGGAAAAGAAAGGGAAACTGGATTCCAGGCAGAATGTGAAGAGCTATGCGCTATCCGTCTCAATCTTGCTTTGGCGAAACAAAAAGAAGAAATATTCCGTCCGGAAAAACAAGGCACCGACCAGCAGCCTGGAAGCCTACGAGGAAGAAAACGGGCCTCTCTGCCAGGCGGACGAGGCAAAGACGCCGGAGCAGCAGGCGCTTGAACGGAGCAATGCCGAGATGGTGCGGGGCATGGTGGCCGCCTTGCCGGAAAAATACCGCCTCCCGCTGTACCTGGCTTATTCCGCGGACTTAAAAATGGAAGAGATCGCCTCATGCCTGGGTATTCCGGCCAACACGGTAAAGACACGGATTCGCAAAGCAAAACGCTGCATAAAAGAAAAATTGGAGGCTCTAGGATATGACAGATGAAAGATTGGATCAGATTTTAAAGCAGGCCCTTTCTCCAGAAGTATCAGAAGCGGACGTCCAGATCCGCGAAGAAAGGAAGGAAAAGCATATGGGAAAAATTGCAAGACGTGGGGTCGCATTTGCGGCATGCGCGGCGTGCGCTGCATTCGTGGCGCTCGGCGGGGCGGCCGGGATTTACCGGGACGGGGCGGGACGCCCCAGCCCTGCGGAACAGGAAAGCGCGGCCAAAACAGCAGATCCGGGCGGCCCGTTCGTACTGACGGCGTGCGCGGCGGAATTGGAGAAGGACAGCTACGTCCCGATCGTGATCGGCGGAGAGCATTCCTGGGCGCTGTCCGGGGA
The DNA here is from genome assembly GCA_947626795.1 of uncultured Lachnospiraceae bacterium. Lineage (GTDB taxonomy): Bacteria > Bacillota > Clostridia > Lachnospirales > Lachnospiraceae > Petralouisia. Next base: position 88,289 of record CANQTH010000002.1, on the reverse strand, counting down.
TGAAAAATCCAAAACCGTGTCCTATGTCATCGGGACGGATTTCCACTGCGAGGGGGAAAACATCGACTCTATCACTTACAGCATCAACAACGGGGCGTTTGACTTTTCCGAGATGGCAGACGACAGCATCGTCGTGAGCGAGACGGCGTATGACGGGCCGGACTTGGGGATCCGGAGCGGAAGCGTCGGGAACGTGGAAAACGCGGACGGGGAAATCCTGTCGACCAGCCGAATGCTGAAGGAATATACCGTCAAGTACGACACGCAGGAAAACAGCACGACCTTCATCGGGATCTGCGGAAAAAGCGCGGCGGAAGGGATGTTCGACGCCATCTTCCCGCAGTCCGGGGACTCCGACCCCGAAACAGAGGCGGCTGCTTTCTCGAAGCTGTTAGACGGAGTTGAGATCACATGCACGGCGCATTTTACAAACGGCACGAGCGCGAGCCAGGTGATCGCCGTGAGCGGGAAAGTCCTGACGCTCGCGGAAGCCGGGTTATGCGAGGAAGGGGAGACGCTCGCTGACGGGAAAAGCTGGGAAACAAAACAGGCCAGCTTCGTATTTGGCTTGAAGTAACAGCGCAGGGGCGCGCGCTGGCTTTTCCTCTATGAGGCTTACGCAAGGATCGGGGTCGGCGTCGCGTCGCTTCTTTACTACTGCGGCCCGGTGATCGTAATGGCGCTGTCCCCGCTCCTGTTCAGGGAAAAGCTGACCGCGTTCCGGCTCTGCGCTTTTCTGTCTGTTTTGGCAGGCGCTTTCCTGGTCGGCGGAAACGCCCTTGACGGGAACGGCGACGTCCCGGGCGTCCTCTGCGGGCTGCTTTCGGCCGTGATGTATGCGCTCATGGTCGTTTCCAATAAGAAGGCCGCCCCCATAATATGTCCGTTCTGTGTCATGGGTTTCTTTACGGATGATATAGAACAGGTCGGTTACAGAAGATGCCGTTATGCACGCAAGGGCATCCCGCTCCTTGATTCTTTTGAACAATTTCACGGAAATGTCATATCCGTTCCTCTTTGAAGATCAAATTCAGAAACACATTCGTATCAATTAGCAGCCTCATACCACTCCTTTATCCTTTCTGCCCTGTACTCCTCCAGTGTTTTTCCCGTATCTGGTATTGCGCCTACGATATTCCCCAAGATATCCTCCATCGGTATGGCTTCTCCAGGCATTTCTGCCTTTTGCTGCGAACTGAGCAACTGCACAAAGTGATATATGGTTTCTATCTGATCCTCCGGCAGGGCATTCAGCAAATCTATCGTTTTCTCCAATGTTGACATAGCATTCTCCTTCCATGATCCATAACGCCATTTGGCTCTATTCTATATTATGCCATTCCTAACGTTTTCTTTTTATCATAGGCAAATTATTGTATGCAAAGCCCTGGGCCGAACTGTTGCGTTTATCATTCCGCCTTCAGATCCACGACGACATACTCGCAATGCTCCCCGGTGCGCATGGCGTACGCCCAGCCCGCGATCCCGGAAGAAACGATGACGTCGCAGCCGCCCGTCCGGTACTGCCCGTAATTCAGCGCGCCCAGCAGCTCGGACAAGACGCCCGTCGGCCAGATCTGCCCCGCGTGGGTATGCCCGGAGAGCTGCAGATCCACGCCCTGCGCGTCGTTCTCCTCGGACTCGATCGGCTGATGGTCCGCCATGATCACATATTTCCCGCGATCCGCGCCGTCTAAGATCTCTTCCGCGCTGGCGCGCCGGCGCGTCCCGCCCCAGCCGCGTCGTCCCGCCCGGCAAGCAGGATCTCGTCCCCAATCTCCACGCGCCGATCCTGCAGGATCGTGATCCCGCCCGCCTCGATCGCCTGCTCCAGCTCGCTGTCCGTGTACGTCCTGTCCCTTGTATACGGCTGCCTGTCATGGTTGCCATATACATAATAAACGCCGTATCGGCTCTCGATCCCGCCAAGCAGGCGGAACACTTCCCTCATCTTCTCCTTTGATGTCCCTTCCTCCACGATGTCGCCGCCTAAGATCACCAGATCCGGATGCGTCCCGCTCAGCTCCTCCAATTTCCCCTGCAGGACTTCGGGCTCCTGCACTGTGTCGTAATGGACGTCCGTAAGGAGCAGGACGCGGACGTCCTCCGTGAGCTTATCTGTCTGGATCTGGTAGCGCGTTTCCCGGATATGCCCCATGTTGAAAAATCCGTACGCGGCGATGAGCGCGGCCGCCGCAACAGGCAATACCCCGCATCCGTACACTTTCCGCCAAAGGGCGTACCCCTTCCCGTCCGCGCGTTTCCTGTGCAGAAGCCTTGCGGCCAGCGCTGCAAGATCCACGGCAAGGAAAGCCGCCGCAAGGTGCAGGATCAAGATCGCGCCCGTCTGGAACAGCTGCGTGCAAAGAAGCGCCAGAACAACAGCAAGAGCCAGATCCGCCGCAATGATCTTTTTCCGCCTCACGTCCACGCCATAAAATTTCTCCACCCTGCGGATGCAGAAAAAGAAATACCCGCCGATCCCCGCCGCGATCGCCAGCCCTGCCATGACAAAAAAAATCATCTTTTCCTCCCGCCTTTCCTGATCATGCCGTCCTCCCTGCACGGCGCCGGTCTCTGCGCGCCGCAATCCGCTTCCCGTATGGCCTTGCGCACGCGCAGGATCATCGACGGGGACACGGACAGCTCGTCCACGCCCATGCGCAGGAATGTCTCCGTCATGCTCACGTCCGCCGCCAGTTCCCCGCAGATCCCGACCCAGATCCCCGCAGCATGGGCGTTTTTCACCGTCATCCCGATCAGCCGCAGGACGGCCGTATGGCGCGGCTGGTAAAACGCCTCAAGCTTCGCGTTCTGCCGATCGGCGGCGAGCGCGTACTGCGTCAAGTCGTTCGTCCCGACGCTGAAAAAATCCACTTCCTCCGCAAGCTCATCGCTGATGAGCGCAGCCGCCGGGGTCTCGACCATGACGCCAAGCTCCGCCTCCCGGAACGGGACGGACGCCGCCGCAAGCTCCCCGCGCGCTTCCGCCGCAAGCTCCTTGAGCTTCTTTACCTCCCATGCGGACGCGACCATCGGGAACATGACCGCGAGGTTCCCATAGCAGGACGCCCGGTAGAGCGCGCGCATCTGCGTCTTGAAAAGTTCCGGTCGCGACAGGCAGATGCGGATGGCGCGGCAGCCCATCGCCGGGTTTTCCTCCTTGTCCAGGCCAAAATACCCCGCCGTCTTGTCAGCCCCGATATCCATCGTGCGCACGATCACTTTTTTCCCGCCCATGCGCTCTAAGACCTCGCGGTACGCCCGGAACTGCTCTTCCTCCGTCGGGAAATCGCTGCGCTCCAGATACAGGAACTCGCTGCGGAACAGCCCGATCCCGCCCGCGCCGCTGCGCAGCGCGACGTCCACGTCGGACGGCCTTCCGATGTTCGCATAGAGCCTCACGCGCCGCCCGTCCAAAGTCACGTCCGCTTCCTCCCGAAGCAGGCGCAGACGCCTTTCCTCTTCCAGGCGTTCCGCCCTTTTTTTCCCAAGGGCCTCTTTTGCGCCTTCGTCCGGCTCAAGATAGACTTCGCCCGCGTCCCCGTCCACAGCCGCCTCTTTCCCATTGGCTTCCGGGCTTAGGGGCAGGGCGGGGCAAACGACCGCCGGAACGCCCATCGTCCGGGCCAGGATCGCCGCGTGGGAATGTTCCGATCCCCGGCGCGTCACGACCGCCAACAGCTTCTCTTTCGGGAACCGCGCCGTCTCGCTCGGCGTCAGCTCCTCAGCCGCCAGGATCATCGGCTCGCGCAAAAGCTCCTCCGCGTCCCCGCCGCCGGAAAGGATGGCCGCAAGCCGCTCCGCGACGTCCCGGACGTCGGCCGCGCGCTCCCGCAGGCGCTCGTCTCCGATGGCCGCGAGCATCCCCGCGAACTTGTCCCCGGCCTGCGCCACGGCATATTCCGCACTGGCCTGCCGCTCTGCGATCTCCGCGTGGATGAAGCCCAAAAACTCCTCGTCCTCTAAGATCATCTGATGCGCCTCGAAGATCCCCGCGCCTTCCTCGCCAGCGTCCCGGAACGCCTTTTTTCGCAGCTCCCCAAGCTGCCGGGAGGCTTCCGCGCGCGCCGCCTCAAACCGCTCTTCCTCCCGCCCCGCGTCTTTCGCCCGGCGGTTTTCCGCCTCCCGCTTTTCCTTCCGGAACAGGAAGAGCTTCCCGACCGCAATGCCGCCGGACACGCCGTTCCCGCTGAATTTTACCATACGTCCTCCCCTTCTCATAAACGCCTCGCGCGCCGTCAGCTTTCCCATTCCAGCAGCGGCCCGTTCTCTTTCAGCCATTCCCGCCACGCCCCGCTCTCCGGGCAGACACGTTCCACCAACTGCCAAAATTCCCGCGAATGGTCCAAATAAACAAGGTGGCACAGCTCATGCGCCACCACGTAATCCAACGCCCCCGCAGGCGCAAACAAAAGCCGCCAGTTAAAATTCAGGTTCCCTTTCGCGCTGCAGCTCCCCCAGCGCGTCTTCTGGCTGCGCACCGCGATGCGCCCCGGCGCGCGCGCCTCCTTTCGCCCGAGGTCCCACGCCGCCTGCGCGGCTAAAGGATAATAATGGCGGCACCGCTCCGAAAAGATCCGGCGCGCCTGCCCGACGTACCACTGTTCCAGCGACGCCTTGACGTCCTCCGCCTCCTTGGCCGCGACCGCCAAAACCTTTTCCCTATCCAGCAGCGAGACAGCCCCTTCCCCAGGCCCTGTCCCGTCTGCCTGCCCTGTCTTCAGGCAGTAAGGCTCGCCCCGGAAATAAAACACGTCGCCGTCCTGGAACGTATGCCGCGCCCGTTTTTTTTCCAACGCGCGCGCCTCCCTTTGCCTCTCCCGGATCCAGCCTTCTTTCTTTTGCAGAAATTCCTCGATCTGGCTCCGCGGCAGCCAATTCGGCGCCTTTACCTGGATGGATCCGTCTTTCCCCACGGATATGGAAAGGCTCTTCCGCCCGCTCCGCGTCAACTGGTAAACCATCTTCTCCCTCCCATCCGGCAGCACCCCCCGCTCAAGGCCCGCCCGCGAGCCTTATTTGGAAAGTGCCAGGATCTCGCGGATCTCGCGCTCCGGCATCCGCGTGTATTGGCTCAGCTCCTCCAGGGTCGGCAGCGTCCCCGCTTCCTGCGCAAGGACTTTCTGCGCCTCATGGATCAGGTTGATCTTCGCCAAAATGGTATATGCCCCCGCGTACTCCCCTTCGATCTCCTGGCGGTAACGCTCCATCGCCTCTCTGGCGTACGCCTCCAGCCTGCGTTCCAACGCGGCATGTAAATTTCCCGCCCCTTCCGGGCCAAATCCTTCCGCTTCTCGCTCTAATCCAAAGCCGTCCGCTTCTCGCTCTAATCCAAAGCCGTCCGCCTCTCGCTCCGCACCGAAGCCAGCCACTCCTTCCCATGCGCCTTCCGGCTGCGCGTCAAGCACCGCGGCCCCGCCCAGGATCTCCTGCATCCCGAGCAAAAGCCCCATGTTCCCTTCCTGCACCAGATCCTCGACCAGCGCGCGGCCCGTCACATATTCTTCCGCGAGCAGCGCGATCCTGCGCAGCCATTGGCTGGAAATCTCCGCGATCACCTCTGCTTCCCCGCGCAGCAGCCTCTCATAAAGCAAAGCCTCCTGCTCCCGGGAGAGCGCAGGGATCCGCTCCATCTCTCTTAAATACGCCTGGTAATGGGCGGAATGCGGCCCTTTCCGCGCGCCGCTTCCCGCTCCCTGCCCGCCTCGGCCCTGCGGCTTTCCCGAACGCGCGCCCGCTGCCTTACGTTCCGTACCTTCCGGACGCGCAGCCGCGGCCCGGTTTCCCAGCCCTTCCAGGCGTGCGCCCGCGGCCCGGTTTCCCAGCCCCTCCGGACGCGCAGCCGCAGCCCTTCCCAGCCCCTCCGGACGCGCGCCCGCGGCCCGATCCGGCCCTTCCGCCTCTTCCCGACCGGACGCGCCCTGCGCCGGATCTTCCGCCGGAAGCCGCAGATACTGGCAGATCAGCTCCTCCTGCTCCCGGGACAGGCCCATGCCCCGGAAATACGCCTGCACTTCTTCCAATGCCAGCGGCTCCGGGCTTGTCCGCGCGATCTCCTGCACGGAACGCAAAGTGTCCATAAACGTCGCCTTATCTAACATGATCCCTCCTATATGCCGCCGTAACCGTTCCGCCCCCGGCTTCCCCGTTACCAAATCTTCCCTTTCGCAGCCCCGCGGCGCGCCTTACAGCATCGCCTCAAACTCATCCATCGGCACAGGCCTGGAAAACAGGTATCCCTGCGCCATGTCGCATCCGATCCTCTTTAAGAACTTCACCTGCTTCTCCGTCTCGACGCCCTCGCATACCGTCGCGATATCCATGCGCTTCGCCATCTCCACCACCTGCTCCACGATGATGGTGCTGCGCTTGGAGCCTTCCGCTTCGTCCAGGAAGCCTTTGTCGATCTTCAAAATGTCCACAGGCAGATCCTTCAACAGGTTCAGGGACGAATATCCGCTCCCGAAATCGTCGATGGACACCGGATATCCCTCCCGCTTGCATTCCAGGATAAATTCCCGCGTGTCGCTTCCCTCGCCGCCCATGATCGTCTCCGTCAGCTCCAGCTCGAACTTCTTCTTCGGGATCTGATACGTTTCCAGCAGGCGGTTCAATTTTTCAAAGAAGTCAGCCGTCCCCACATGCACGCGCGAGACGTTGACCGAAACGCAGATCAGCTCCCGGCCTTCCGCCTTCCATTTCGCCATCCGCTTTAACACTTCCTCGTACACATAGAAATCCAGCTTCAGCACGAACCCGTTTTTCTCGAACAGCGGGATGAACCGATCCGGCGGAACAAGGCCCTTTTCCGGGTCGATCCAGCGCACCAGCGCCTCGGCCCCCTTGATCTTCTCCGTGTGCAGGTCGTATTTCGGCTGCAGGTAGACATGAAATTCCCGGTTGGCCAAAGCCTCCTCCATCCGCCGCTCGATCGCGTTTTCCGTTTCCAGCGTGCGCTTCATGTCCTCATCGTAATACGCCTGCGTCTCGCTGATGCTGTCCTTGATGCTCTTGCGCGCCAGGGAAGACTGATCCACGAAGACCACAAGATCCGTCCGGTCGTCCTCCGGCCCGATCTGGCGGATGCCCGCCTTCACGGAGATCTTGTAGTATTGCTGCTTCCCATTGCTGTCAAAGTAGATCGCCTGACCCAGCGGCTCTAACATCTTCGGGTCGTACCGGTCCTTCTCGATCAGCGCCATGAAAAGGTCCGCCCGGTTCCTCGCATAGCATCCCTTCCCATCAAAGATCTTCCGCAGGCGCTCGCCCATCACGAACAGCACCTTGTCCCCTGCCTTCGAGCCAAAATCATTGTTGATGAGCTTGAACTTATTGATATCGACCGTGATCAGAAGATACGTCTTATTCTTGTTTTTCTCCAGGATCTCCTGCGCTTCCTGATAGAATTTCCGCCTGCTCCACAATCCCGTGACGGAATCCGTCATCGCAAGGCGGTGGTAATGCCGCTCCCTCCGGTAAATGAGAAGGGCGGCGGCCACGCCAAAGAGGAACAAGGCCAGGCAGATCTGCGGGAAATATTCCTTCGCCAGCTCAAGCGGCGTCAGCGAGCTGGAAATGTTGAGCGCGTTTTCCGCGACGCATTTCTGGAACTCGCTCTGCGGGATCTGGCAGATCGCCTTATTCAGGATGCTCTCCAAAAGCTCCGTATTGTTCGGCCCGATCCCGATCCGCACCGGGAAGCTCTTCGTCATATTCGGGATGATCTTCAGGTCGTCGTAGGATTCCAGGTTATAGACCGTCTGCAAAAAGATGGAATCCACCGCCGTAATGTCCGCCTCGCCGCTGCTTACCGCGTCGAGGCAGTCGGAGACGCTGTCGTAGAGCGCAAGCTCCCAGCCCGGCTCGTCCTCCTGGAAAAAGTAGCGCAGCCCGATGGAATTGTCCGGCAGCGCCAGCGTCATCTTATCCTTGATCTCAAGCTCTTTGCGCCCGATCACGGTATATTCCGCCGACAGGTAGCTCTCGGTATATGCCATGTGGTAGCGTTCCGCCGTCTTGCTGTTCCCGTAATTCCTGCCGATCAGGTCCACTTCCCCGGACGAGACCAGATCCCAGGCGTCCGCGAAATTGTCCAGCGGGACAAATTCAAAATGAAGCCCGCTCTGCCGCTCGATCAGCTTCGCCGCCGCGACGTAGACCCCCGTGCATTCCCCCGTGTCCTCGTCAATGTATTCGATCGGATAGCTGCTGGCGTCGCACGCCACCTTTATGCTCCCGGCCTTTTGGATGAACTCGTACTCTTCTCGCGTGATCCCGGTCAGCTTCCGGCTCATCTGCCCATAATAATCCGCGTAAAGCGAAGAAACATAAAACGGCTGCTCCTGCCGCAGCTTCCGCTCCGCCCGGTTCAATTCCCAGATCAACGGTTTGTTCGTCGCGCGCGCCGCGAAATATTCCTCCGCGAACCCGGTCTTCCCGACGTACCTGCACCCCTCCAGTTCCCTCTGGCTGGACACCAGCGCGATATCGATCTTTTTCTTCTGCAGCGCCTTCATCAGCTTCTTGTAAGAATCAAAATAAATCGGCTCATAAGAAAATTCGTTTTCCTCCGCATAATCGATCAGCGTCCGTTCCAGCCCGCCGTTTCTGTCGATCCCGATCTTCTTGCCGTCCATCGCCTTATAATCGTCAAAAAAGACGCGCTCGTCGTCCTCCCGCGCGCAGAGCATCCCAAACTCCAGGCCGTTGTATTCCTGGCTGAACATCAGATCCTGGCTGTTCTTGTTGCTCTTATGCACGTCGCAGAGCAGGTCCACCTGCCCCCCTAACAGGGCCTTCATCTGCTCTTTCTCCGGCACTTCCACGTACTCGACGTCCCAGCCGCTGTACTCGGAAAGATCCTTCAGGTAGGTGACGGCGTACCCGACAAACTCCCCGTTGGCGTCTTTTCGGATCGCGCTGTCCTGATCGCTGTAGGCGACCCTCACATGCCGATTCCGCTTTACGTCGACTGTTTTTCCCGCCTTTTCCGCTTCTTTGGCCTGGCCTGCGTCTTCTGCCTGGCCCGCTTCCGTTGCAGATTCCTCTGCCTGGCCCGCTTTCTTCGCCGCTTCCGCCACGCTCCCTCCAAAGCCTGCCGCCGTCCCGGCTCCTGCCAGGGACAAGGCGCCGCCCAGGATGCATAAAGCCAGCGCGGCAATGCGCCTTGCTCTCTTCTTGTCCCGCTTCACAAAACCACACCTCTTTTCCCGCATTCTCTTTTCTTTCTTCTATTCTACTATTTGAAATCAAAAAGTCAATCCCCCATCCGGCAGAAAAAAAAGGACCGCGGCCAGCCGCGGTCCCTTCTCTTATTCTTATTTTTCCTATTTCTTATTCTTCTTCTGCCTTCACTGCCTCCGTGCGGACAATGAACTTCACGGAGCTTGTCGTCCCGGCCGCCGCCTTCGTGAACGTCTGGTATCCTTTGCCAGCCTCCGTCACTGCCTCGATGCGGTTCAGCAGCCCCTTGATATCGCCGTTGTAAGCCTCCGTCAATTTCTGGATGCCTTCCTTGTCAAATTTCACCATGCCGTCCTTCAGTTCCTTCGAACCGTCGTCTAACTTCGTCACGCCGTCGGTAAGCTGCGTGGTCGCGCTCGCGAGCTTCCCTGCGCCGTCGTTGAGCGCGCCGTTGTTGGAAACCAGCGTGTCAGCCCCGGCCTGGAGCTGGGAAATACCGGAGGTAAGCGTCGGCATGCTGCTGTTCATCGTGTTCGTCCCCTCGCTTAGCGCCTGCATCCCTGTCACCAGGCTGTACCCGCTCGCCGCGTCCGTGGCGTTGATCGCCTGGGAGATCTGGGACTTCGTGCTGGAAACCGCCGTCACCGTCGCGGATTCCGCGGCCGTTTTCGCAGCCGTCTTCGCTGTATCCGCAACAGCCGCCCCGACTGTGTCCTTCGCCCCGTCCGCGATCCCGGACACGACCTGGGCCGCCGTATCGTTGATCCCGGCTTTTAAGGTATCGGAAGCCATCGCCTGATCCACGGTCTGCTTCACGAGCGCGTTGACCGTCTCCTTCAGCTTCGCCTGGCCTTCCTTGGAAGCAAGCTGCGTATTGATCTGGCCCTCTACCGCCTTCATCTGCTCTTCCACATTCGACGCCACCAGCTTGTTGATCGTCTCCGTCTGGCCTTCCATCAGGGAAGCGATCTGCTTCTGCGCTTCGCTGCCTTCCGTATTTACCGCGTCATTGACCGCCGTGCAGATCGCCGCGACTGCCTGCGCGTCCAGCGCGCCGCCTGCGGCCTGCGCTGCCTGCGCCGCCTGCGTCGCGATCGCCTGGGACGTGACGCCCGCCGTCACCTGCTGCGCGACTGCCTGCGTCACCTGCTGCGTCACTGCCTGCACCACCTGCGGCTTATACTCCGCCACCGCGTCCTTCTTCGCCGTGTCAGCCGCTACCGTAGTGTATGCCTGCCCCAGCACGGATTTCAAAACCGTCTCCGTATAAGTCCCAAGCCCGGACGCCACCTGCGCCTTCGCCTGCTTGTTATTCGCCAGGCTATCATAGAAAACGGAAGCCGCCTGCTTCTTGATCGCCTCGCTCCCGGTCTTCCCATCCTGGAACGACGCCTCGATCGCCGCGTCCGCCTGCTTCTTTAAATCTTCCTTCTCGCTGCCCGTCATCTCGGCCTTCAAGGTCTGATCCAGCTTCGCGATCCCGCTGTTCAACGTCGCCGCGCTGCTGTTTAACGTCGCCACGCCGTCCACGAGCGTCCCCGCCGACCCGGCCAGCGTGCGGATGCCGTTGTCCACCTGGGACGCCCCGTCCGTATAGCTCGCGATGCCGCTCTTTAACGTGTCGACGCCGGAGGAAAATTCTCCCATGCTGCCTTTTAACGTCCCCATGCCGTCCGAAAGCTCTTTGCTCCCGTCCACCAGCTTGCCGGACGCGTCAGACATCGTGTCCAGGTCGTCTTCCAGGCTGTCCAGGTTCATCTTGCCGCCCAGGTCCGCGTCGTTGAGCAGATCGTTCAGGATCACGGACATCGTCATGTCCAAAGAGAAATCTTCGACGTCCGCGCTCACTTCCACATAATCCGGGATATCCACGTCTTCCTCAAGATCGCCGTCCTTAATCTCCAGGCTTTCCTTCATCCCCGGCATCGCCATGCCGACCACGATCTTCTTGTCGCCGTCGGAAATGACCTTCCCGCTTGAGACTTCCACATTTTTCGCGTTATCCGTAAAGATCATGCCCGTCATGACGGTGAACGGCACATAAACCTCGTACTTTTCCCCGTCTATCGTCTGCGTGACCTTCTCGTTGTTCGTATAATCGAAGCGTATCTTTAACTTCCCGCTCTTGCCCGCGATCTCGTCCGCGGACATCTCCTTCCCGTCCAGGAAATACGTCACTTTTTCCGTGACCGGAAGCTCCTTGTCCGTCTTTCCCTGGTAATAAATATCGTTCCCGTCCGCCTGCCAGGTGAGCGAATCGCCGTCCTGGGAAAATGTCTCGTCGCCCTTGACGTTCTCAATGTCCGTCAAGTCGGACGCGTCCTCGATCGTGTCCGCGCCGTCCGCGTTTTTCAGCCACTCGCTGACGATGACGTCCTTCGCGCTGCCGTCCGCGTTCGCCACGACGTAAACCGTCTCTTCCTTGCCCGCGTCCGTATCTTCCTCTTCCTCGGAAGAGAGCGCGTCCGTCAGCTCCTCTTCCGTCTCTGAATCTTCCGCCTCAGCTTCCGTTTCCGCCGTAACTTCTTCTTTTTCCGCCTGCACGCGGTAAATGCCAGAACTTGCGCTCGTTCCTAAAACGGCGACCGTGACGATCCCCGCCGCCACGCGGATCACATATTTATCTTTGAACGCTTTCTTTAACTCTAAATTTTTCATTTCCCATTCTCCTTTTCTATTTTTTCCGTGGCAGCCCGGCCTTATGGCTTCCATTTTGTCCAAATCTTCTTATCCTTATCCATGCGGGCTGTCCCTTTCCTTACGCACCCTGCGCGGCTGGGAAGCTGGCGCGTTTCTTAAGCCTCTGCCCAAGCCGCTCCCTGGCCTTTCCTTACGCGCCCTGCGCGGCTGGGAAGCTGCCCCCTAGTTCCTGCCCTTCCCGCTGGAAGGCCCGAAATTCCGGCTCGTCTTGCAGATCAGCTTGTCAAATACCATGAACATCGCGGGCAGGATGAAGATCGCCACGAACATACTGATGATCGCCCCGCGCGACATCAAAGTGCAGAGCGCGCCGATCATGTCAATCCTCGAATAGAACGCCACGCCGACCGTCGCCGCGAAAAAGCTCAGCGCGCTCCCGATCACGGAAGAAATGGACGTAGAGAGCGCGATCGTGACCGCCTCCTGCTTGTTCGCGCCGTTCCGGCGCTCTAAGCGGTAACGCGTCGTCATCAAGATCGCGTAGTCCACCGTCGCGCCCAACTGGATCGTCCCGATCACGACAGACGCGATGAACGGGAGCGTCGTCCCCGTGAACGCCGGGATCCCCATGTTGATGAAGATCGCAAACTCGATCACGGCCACCAGGATGACCGGAAGCGACACCGACATGAACGAAAACGCGATGATCAAAAATACCGCCGCGATGGAAACCACGCTCACGACCTTGAAGTCCGTGTCCGTGATCGTGATCAGGTCCTTCGTGCAGGGCGCCTCCCCAATGAGCATCCCGCTCGGGTCGTATTTTTTCAAAATATCGTTCAGCGTCCCGATCTGCGCGTTGACCTCGTCGGACGCGATCTTGTACTCGGAGCTTATCATCATCATCCGGTACTTGTCGTCCATCAGCATTTCCTTGACTTCGTCCGGGATCATCTCCATCGGGACGGTCGGCCCGACCGCCGTCTCCAGCCCGAATACCGCCGAGACGCCGTCCACCTGCTCCATCTCGTCCGCCATGCGCTTGATCTCTTTGGATGAGATGCTGCTGTCCGTCAAAAGGATATGCGTCGTGTTCATCTGGAATGTCTCGTCGAGCTTCTCATTCGCCTGGATGCTCGGCAGATCCTTCGGCAGCGTCCCCGCCAGGTCGTAATACACGTCCGTATGCGTATAGCCATAGATCGCCGGAACCAGCACGATACAGAAAATGACCACGAACGCCTTATAATGCTTTACCACAAATGGAGCGATCCGCCCTAAGTCCGGGATGATCGGCTTATGCTTCGTCTTCGAGATCGCCCCGTCAAAGATCAGCAGCATCGACGGCAGGATGGTCACGCATCCGATCACGCCGAACACGACGCCTTTCGCCATCACAACGCCGAGGTCCATGCCGAGCGTGAACGTCATAAAGCAAAGAGCCACGAACCCGGCGACCGTCGTCGTGGAGCTGCTCACGACAGACCCGAGCGTCTTGGAGATCGCCTCCGCCATCGCGGATTTCTTATCCCCCGGGTACTGCTCCTGGCACTCCTCATAGCTATGCCACAGGAAAATGGAATAGTCCATCGTCACGCCCAGCTGCAGGACCGCGGCCAGGGCCTGCGTGATGTAGCAGATCTCCCCGGAAATGAAATTGCTTCCTAAATTATATAAGATCGCCATCCCGATGCTCAAAAGGAAGAACAGCGGGGCTAAGAACGAATCCATCGTAAGAGCCAGGACGACGCCGGACAGAACCGCCGCGATCGCGACGTAAGCCACCATCTCCTGGTTGCAGATATCCTTGATATCCGTGACGACCGCGGACATCCCGCTCACGAAGCACTGTTTGTCTGCAAGCGTCCGGATCTGCGCCACGGCGTCCATCGTCTCGTCGGACGACATGGAAGTGTCGAACATGATCGCCATCATGGTGCTGTCCCCTTTGGTAAACTTGCTCTGCACCTCTTCCGGCAGGATCTCCATCGGCATGGACAGATCCGCGATCGAATCGTACCAGATCACCGTTTTCACATGGGGGACTTCCTCGATCTGCTTGCGCAGCGCGGAAACTTCCTTATTTTCCATCCCTTCGACCACGCAGATGGAAAACGCCCCCGTTCCAAATTCGTCAATCAGGATATCCTGCCCTTCCATCGTCTCAATATCCTCCGGAAGGTACGAGAGGATATCGTAGTTGATCCTGGTATTGACGATCCCGATCACTGACGGAATCAAAAGCAGCAGGCTGATCACGAAGATCGGCACGCGCAGCTTTACGACTCCCTTCCCAAATTTGCTCATAAATCTCCATCCCTTCTCTTAATCTTTTCCATCGAGTACTATATCCCAAAAAAAAGATTGAATAAATATTCAATCCCTTTTTTTTGTATATTTTTCTTATACATTTCAAATCAAGTGTCATCCCACAGCTCTTCTAACACCTGGCTCATGGAATGCGTGATCATGTAATTGTAGATGTCCCGGATCTCCTCCGGCTCCACCGTCATCCCGCCCTTGATCCAATTGATCACGACGAAGCACATGGACTGCGCGTAATACTGCGCGATGTGTTCCGTCGTCAGCCATGGGTTCGCCTTCTTTCGGTTCGGCCCCTTGCTCTGGATCAGCTCCAGCAAAAGATCTTTCACGCACTTATTGATGATCTCCGAAAACGAGTTCTGCCCCTCCAAGCGGGCCGCCTTCTCATAGAACTCCCTCTCGTCCCTGACCGCCCGAAAGATCAGCGTGAGCGCCTCGTCGATCATCCCGGCAAAGATCAGCGGCTTGGTCGGCCCGATCACCTGCACGCGCACGATCCACTCCAGCAGCTCGTATTTATCCTGGAAATGATTGTAAAACGTCGGACGGATCACGCCCGCCTTATCCGTGATGGATTTGATCGTAATCTTTTCGATCGGCTGCCGGCATGCAAGCTCCTTGAAACATTCTGCCAGCAGGACATCCATGGTTTCTTTTTGTGTTGCCATGTCCAATCCTGTTGTCCTTTCCCCGGGCGCGCTATACGACCGATCCCAAGATCGTGATATTCCGCGCTTCCCTGTCTGATTTCAGATCGATGATCTCCCCGTCTGGGGCCGCCTTTATCTTCGGCCGCAGCATAAATTCGCGGTAATTCTCCAGTACGACGGCTGTCCGCCCATCCGAAAGGCTCACCTCAGACCCCACCGGATATACGGATATCTTGTTCAGGAACACGTCCACCAGCTCCGGGTCGAACTCCGCCCCCGCGTTGGCCATCACATACTCCACCGCCTCGGACGGCGAGATCGGCTCATGGTACGGCAGGCGGGAAGTCAGCGCGTCGTACGTGTCCGCCAGCTTGATGATCCTCGCGTAGATCGGGATCTCCGGTCCGGACTTGCGCATGGGGTAGCCGCCCCCGTTGTACCATTCGTGATGCTCCAGCACGCTTTCGTAGACCTCCGGCTCGAAATTGAAATTGTCCCGCAAAAACTCATAGCCGAGCTTCGGATGCTGCACCACCAGGATGCGCTCCTCCTCCGTCAAAGGCCGCCTGGCGTTCAGGACGTCGGCGTCCACGAACCGCTTCCCCACGTCGTGCAGAAGCGCGGACGTGGTCAAGATCGCCAGCTCCTCCCGGTTCATGTTGCAGGCCGCGCCAAGCATCGCCGAAAGCACCGCCACATTCACCGAATGGAAGTACGTATAATCGCTGTACGTCTTGATATCCAGCATATTGTACATGACTTCCTTGTTCTCCATGACCGCGTCGATCACGTCCAGCACGATCTCCTGCAGGTTATGCTGCTCCATCGGGATATTCTTATTGTCCAAAAACAAGCCATGCACCATTTTCAGAGCCTTGCCCCGCAGCTCCGGCCGTATCACCTGCGGGATCCTCACGTCCTCCGTAAACTCATCCTCAATGTAGATCCCCGGGAAGCCAAGGCTTAGAAGCTCCTGCACCTGCCCGTTGTCCAACTGGAGATGCTTCGGGAAGAGCAGCTCCCCCTTCCCATCGTAGATATCCTGCCCCAGCATCATCCCTTTTCCTACCCTTGTCATCGGCATATACCGCATATATCAGACTCCTCCTGTCACTCTTCTAAAGGCATACCGCTCCCTACTTCGACATTTCTATATATTTTAACAATCTTTTTCCCAAAAGTCAAATACGGAAAAGCGGAAAATCCACGATCCGCGATTTGCAATCCGGCCGATCTCATGGTAAACTTTTCGGGTAACAGTTCAGCCCAGGCTTTGCACTTGCTGCAAAGTCCGTAAGAACGTGTAAATCAGGAGGAACTTATGCGCTACCTCACCTTAAACGAATTATGCAAAGAGCTTTCGATCTCGCCCGCGACCGGGCGGAACTGGCTGAAGCTCGGCAAGATCAGCCCGGCGCCAGCCCAGGAGAAGACGCCCCTGTTTTCCCCCGATTACGTCAGCGCGCTCAAAGCCAGCCTCGCCTCCGGGGAAAACGGCGGCCTAAAGAGCAGGCGCAACAAAACATACATTTCCGGAAACAGCCCCTACGGCTCCTACGTCTCCGAAACCTGCCGCTCCCTCCATCCGGCGCGGCAGGTCGCCGCCTGCATTTCCGAGCAGGGGATCCCCCTGACGGGCGTCAGGATCCAGGCACTGTTAGCGGACTGCGCCCTGCAGCTGCTCCTGCAGAGGCTTGGGAAAAGCAGGCCCGCGCAGCCGCTCCTTTCCTACCTCCGGGGGGAGTTTGCATTAGACGGGTTCGAGTTCCTGATCGACGGCTTCCTCCCCGACCGGGAGGACGCCCTCGCTTTCCTAAACGGCTTCCCGCAGCTTTTCACGGCTGAATATTTTTATGAGGAATCGGAGGACGTCCTGGGGCTTTTATACCTCTCCTGCCAGAACATCGGCAGGCGCAAGGCTTCCGGGGCTTATTACACTCCGACCGCCCTCGTGAAAAAATCCATCCAGGCCCTGTTCCGGGAAGGCCCGCCCCCGTCCGCGCCCCAAAACGGCCGCCTGCCCAAGATCCTCGACCCCTGCTGCGGCACGGGGAATTTCCTGCTGCAGCTTTCGGGCAGCGTCCAGATCGGCCAGCTCTACGGCATGGACGTCGACCCGATCGGCATACAGGCCGCGCGCGCGAACCTCGCGCTCCGATACCGCGTGAAGGACGAGGATTTCCTGCGCCGCCATTTTGCCGTGCGGGATTTCCTCGCGCCCGCCGCGCCCGGCCAGGAAGAAGCTTACGACTTCATCATCGGCAACCCGCCCTGGGGCTACGCGTTCTCAGAAGAAGAGAACAGACGCCTGCGCGCGGCGTTCCAGTCCGCCCGCGGAAAGCGGGTCGAGTCTTACGATGTTTTTACGGAGCAGGCCGTCTCCCGCCTGGCCGCGGGCGGCTCGCTTTCCTTCCTCCTGCCGGAAGCCATCTTAAACGTCCGGTCGCATCTGCCGATCCGCCGCCTGCTGTTAGAGCGTTGCTCGTTCCGTTACCTGGAATTTTTGGGAAGCCCCTTCGACGGAGTGCAATGCCCCAGCATCCTCCTGCAGGCGCGCCGCGTAAGCCAGGAGCCCGGCAAAAAGGACTCCCTGGCCGAAGCAAGCCGCTCAGATCCTCTGGCCGAGGCAGGCGGCGCGGATTCCCTGGCCGAGACAGGAGATCCCGGCAAAACAGATTCCCTGCATGAGGCAGACAGCCCCGGCAAAAAGAACTCTCTGGCCAAAGCAAGCCGCTCAGATCCCCTGGCCGTAGCAGGCAGCGCGTCCTGCCGCCCCGGCTCCTGCCTTGGCATGACCGTCCGAGACGGCGCGCGCGCCTATTCCATCCAAACTGAGCGGAACCTCCAGGCCGACTGCTTCAGCTTCTCCATGACGGACGGGGAATACCGCGTCTTCCAGAAGATCGCGCGCGTCCCCAACGCCGCGTCGTTAAAGGGAAACGCCGTCTTCGCCCTTGGGATCGTCACGGGCGACAACCGCAGGTTCCTTTCCGGCTCGCCCATCGAGGGCAGCGAGCCGATCTTAACGGGCGCGGATCTTTTCCGGTTCTGGCACCGGGAGCCTGCGCGGCACATCGTCTGCCAGCCTGAGAAATTCCAGCAGGCCGCCCCCATGGAATATTACCGTTCCCCGGAAAAGCTGCTCTACCGCTTCATCTGCGGCCAGCTCGTCTTTTCCTACGACGGCCGCGGCCTGCTGCCGCTCAATAGCTGCAACGTCCTGATCCCAGGCATAAGCGGGCTTGACGCCAAATACGTCATGGCCGTCTTGAATTCCAGGGCCGCGCAATTTTTCTTCCGCAAGAAATTCCGCTCCGTGAAGGTCCTGCGCTCGCACTTAGAGCAGATCCCCATCCCGCTGGCCGACGAAAAGACGCAGGCGGATATCCTGCGCCTTGCGGACAAGCTGATCTATGCAGACCGCCCCGAAAGCGCGCCGGACGCGGCCCGCCAGGCCGTCTACGACGCCCTGGACGAAAAGATCGCGGCCATATTCCAACTGTCCTCAGCGGAATATGGCCGCGTAAAAAGCTCCCTGGCCGATCAAGGCTTATTTCTCTAAAAATACAAGGCTCCGCCGCCGGTCCGGGCGGGACTCACCCGCGCGACTCCGCGGCTTTCGAGACGTACCACATGAACATCGACCCCAGGAAATTCCCGATGATGCAAAGCACCAAAGAGTCATGGAAGCGATGCGCGATCCCAAGCGTTATGATGTTCGCGATGCAGTGCTGGAACCCGGCAAAGATAAACAGCGGGATCCCGAGCAGGATTCCAAGCTTCGTCCCCTTTTTGTATAGATATACGCATATGTACATGATGACGCCGCACAGCATGGACTTGATGAAAAATGCGGAAGAAAAGCTCCAGGTGTCCACCTTATCCGTCGCGACCTTCACGATGTCGCTGTTCGTGAAGCTGTAAAGATACCCGAACAGATACCCGCTCAAGAGATTGACCACCAGTATGATCATTAAGTCTATGAACGGCATCTTAGTCTCGATGAAAAACCCACATTTCCCCGTAAACAGGTTCAAGTCCATCACGCAGACCCCCAACAGCCCCAACGCGAACAAAAACGGGCCGAGCGGATTCCCGACTACAGACAAAATATATACGCCCAATGAGATCAATAAACTTGCTGCTATGCTTTTTCTGATTAATGTTGACATTCCTTTTCCTCCCAATCTGTCCCTTTCGGTTTTTTCTCTGTCTCTATGAGACATCGTATTGGGACGCATCCTGATTTATGCATCCTTGTAGCTCTTTTCCCCTAATGGCGCCTTACGCCGCCCGCTTAGCTTACAGCCCCAGCTTCGCGAACGCGTCCGCAAACGCCTGATTCATCGGTTCTTTTGCCTCCTTTTTCATTTTGTCCATGTAGCGGGAGACTTCCTTTTTTGACACGCCCCCGCCGCTTTCTTTCTTCCGTTTCTCAAACGCGGACAGCTTCTCGCGATAGCCGCACGCGCAGGAAAAGAAACGGCTCTCCCCGTCCCCTGACAGTTCCATCTTCTTATGGCACTGGGGGCATCGGGCGTTCGTCGCCCGCGACAGGACCTTGCGGAAGCCGCACTCCCTGTCCTGGCACACGAGCATCTTCCCGTTCTTGTGGTTTACCTCCAGCATCAGCTTGCCGCATTCCGGGCATTTTTTCCTGGTCAGGTTCTCATGGCGGTACGTCTTGGAAGACGCCTTGATGTCGCTTACGATATCCGCGGCATAATGCCGGATCTCCGCCTCGAAATCCGCTTTCCTGGCCCTGCCTTTCGCGATGTCCGCAAGCTTCTGCTCCCACCTCGCCGTCAATTCCGGCGAGGTCAGCCCCTTGGGGGCAAGCTCCAGCGTCTGCCTCCCCTTGGGCGTCAAGTGGATGTATTGCCCTTTTTTCTCGATCATGAAGCTGCCGAGCAGTTTCTCAATGATGTCGGCGCGCGTCGCGACCGTGCCAAGCCCGCCCGTCTCGCCCAGCGTCTTTTTCAGGCCCTGGTCCGCGCCTTCCATGTAGCGCGCCGGGTTCTCCATGGCCGCCAGCAGCGTCGCCTCGGTAAACGGCGCCGGGGGCTTCGTCTTCCCCGCCGTAACCTTCCCGCCGTCAAAGCGGACCGCCTGCCCTTTGGAAAATTCCGGCATATTCCCGGATTCTTCCTCTTCGCCGTACGGGCTGCCCTTGGGATCCTCCTCTTCCGTCAGAGGCCGGTCCTTCTGCAGCTCCCGGATCTCCTGCCAGCCTTTCTGCACGATCGCCTTTCCCTTCGCGGCGAAACGCTCCCCGCCGCAAACGGCCTCCGCCTCGACCTGCAGGTACTCGCAGGGCGGAAGCAGCGCGGACAGGAAACGGGCGACGACAAGCTCGTAAATCTTCCGCTCGCCGTATTCTAAGCTGTTCGGCAAGATCCCCTGCTCCGTCGGGATGATCGCATGGTGGTCGGAGACTTTCGCGTCGTCCACAAAAGACGGGCCCGCCTTGATCGGCGACCGCAGGATCCTGCCGCAGACCGGGGCGTATGCGCCGACGCGGCAGGCCTTGACGCGTTCCGGGAGGGTCGCCACAAGATCCGCCGTCAGGTAGCGCGAATCCGTCCGGGGGTACGTGACCGCCTTGTGCCTCTCATACAGCCGCTGCATATAGTCCAGGGTCTGCTTGGCGGAAAAACCCGTAGATCCGGTTGGCGTCCTGCTGCAAAGACGTCAGGTCGTAGAGCGCGGGCGCGTAAGACTTCTGCTTCCTGCTCCTTACGGCCTCCACGACGGCCGTCCCGCCCCTTACGCTTTCCAAGGCCTTCTGCGCCTCCTGGCGGGAGAACGTCGTATGCCCGCCGCCCTTGGGACGCCAGTTCCAAGAGGCTCCGCCGCCCGTCGCCTTCAGCCCGTAATATGCCTTCGGGACAAACTCCCGGATCTCTTTTTCCCGCATCGCGATGATGGCAAGCGTCGGCGTCTGGACCCGCCCGCAGGAAAGCTGCGCGTTATGCTTCACCGTGAGCGCGCGGGTGGCGTTCAGCCCCACCAGCCAGTCAGCCTCGGCCCGCGCGACGGCCGCCTCGTAGAGATCCTGGTAGTCGGACGCATCCCCAAGATGCGAAAAGCCCTGCCGGATGGCCTGGTCGGTAACGGAGGAGATCCACAGCCGCTTCATGGGCTTTCGCACCCCGGCCTTCTGGATGATCCAGCGCGCCACCAGCTCGCCTTCCCGCCCCGCGTCCGTCGCGATGACGATCTCCCCGACGTCCTTGCGGCGCATCTGCGCCTTCACCGCCTGGTACTGCTTCCCCGTCTTTTTGATGACCTGCGTCTCCAGCTTTTCCGGCAGCATGGGGAGCGTCTCCAGCTTCCATTCCTTCCACTGGTCCCCGTAACTCTCCGGATCCGCCAGCTCGACCAGATGCCCGAGCGCCCAGGTCACGATATAGTCCCTGCCCTCCAGGAATCCGCTGCCTCCCTGCCTGCACCCTAAGACCCTGGCAATGTCCCTGCCGACGCTTGGCTTTTCCGCTATAACTAACGACTTCATGATCCAGTTCCCACTTTCTTCCAGGAGCGCGGCCTGGCCGCCGCCCAAAGCCTGCGCGGCGGCAATTGCCGCAAAACTCCCGATTATTTGTATCATAACACAAATATTCCGCCATATCAAATGGTTTTTTAGTAAAAACTCCCAAAAAAAACTTTTTCTTGACTTTAATATGCTAACTTGTTAGTATATTGCCGTAACGCATTAAAAATCAGAAGGATCAAAAACGGAGGAGACACTTATGAAAAAATTAATTGCATTGTTATTGGCCACGGCGCTGTCCTTTTCCCTGACCGCCTGCGGCTCTTCGGAAAGCGACATGGACTATGTAAAGGACAAAGGCACGCTGGTGGTCGGCATCACGGATTTCGAGCCGATGGACTACAAGGATGATTCCGGCAACTGGATCGGCTTCGACGCGGACATGGCCAAGGCGTTCGCTGAAAGCCTCGGCGTGGAAGCGGAATTTGTGGAGATCGACTGGGACAACAAGATCATGGAGCTGGACGGGAAGACCATCGACTGCGTATGGAACGGCATGACGCTCACGGACGAGGTGACAAGCTCAATGGACTGCTCCAACGCTTACTGCAACAACGCGCAGATCGTCATCGTCCCGGCGGACAAGGCGGACCAGTACCAGACGACCGACAGCCTCTCCGACCTGACCTTCGCCGTGGAAGCGGGGAGCGCGGGAGAAGAGCAGGTAAGCGCGCTCGGCTTGGAATACACGGCTGTCAAGGCGCAGGCGGACGCCCTGATGGAAGTCGCGGCGGGCACGTCTGACGCAGCCGTCATTGATTCCCTGATGGCAGCCGCCATGGTCGGGGAAGGCACGAGCTATGAGAACCTCACTTATACCGTTGGATTAAACAGCGAAGAATACGGCGTCGGTTTCCGGAAAGGCTCCGACCTTGTGGACGCGCTCAACCAGTTCTTCGCGGACAGCTACAAGGACGGCTCGATGCTCGAATGCGCGCAGACTTATGGCGTCCAGGCCGCCATCATCGAGCAGTAAGAAAGCAGGCGCCTTATGGAACAGATCGCAGAACAGCTTCCGATCGTCGTGCATTCGCTGAACATCGGCTTTCTTCAGACGCTGAAGCTATTTTTCATCACGCTGGCGGGGGCGTTCCCGCTGGGGCTTGTGATCGCTTTCGGCTCGATGTCCCGGTTCCGGCCGTTAAGCTATCTTACGAAGACGATCGTCTGGATCGTGCGCGGCACGCCGCTCATGATCCAATTGCTCATCGTTTATTATTTCCCCGGGCTGGTCTTGCATAACCCGGTCTGGGGCGGAGGGGAAACGGGCCGTTTCGCGGCGGCCTCCGTTTCCTTTATCTTAAATTACGCCTGCTATTTCTCAGAAATCTACCGAGGCGGAATCCAGGGCGTCCCCATCGGGCAGGAGGAGGCCGGGCTTGTGCTTGGCATGACGAAGCGGCAGATCTTTTTCCATGTCACGCTCCTGCAGATGATCAAGCGCATCGTGCCGCCGATGTCCAACGAGATCATCACCCTGGTAAAGGACACCTCCCTCGCGCGCATCATCGCGCTGCAGGAGATCATCTGGGCCGGGCAGGCGTTCATGAAAGGCTCGCAGGGGATTTCCGGCGCCATCTGGCCGCTGTTCTTCACCGCCGTTTACTATCTCATCTGCAACGGTGCCCTGACGATCCTCCTGGATCGCCTGGAAAAGAAGCTGGATTATTTTAAGTAAGGGGGACGTAGGAATGCCAATTTTAGAAGTATCGCATATCCGCAAATATTTTGGGCAGACAGAAGTGCTAAAAGACATCAGCTTTTCCCTGGAGCAGGGGCAGGCCCTCTCGATCATCGGCTCGTCCGGGAGCGGGAAGACGACGCTCCTGCGGTGCTTAAATTTCTTAGAACGGCCGGACGAAGGCTCCATCCGCGTGAACGGGGAAACGCTTTTCGACGCGGGCGGCCAAAAGGCCTTGTCCGAATCGGAGATCCGCAAGCGGCGCCTGCATTTCGGGCTGGTGTTCCAGGCGTTCCACCTGTTCCCGCAGTATACCGCCCTGGAAAACGTCATGCTCGCGAAAGAACTTCTCGCAAAAGAACTTCCCTCTTATAAGGAGGACAAGAAGCGCATCCAGGCCGAGATCCGGGAGCAGGCGAAGGAGCTGCTAAGCCAGATGGGCCTTTCCGACCGCATGGAAAATTACCCGCACCAGCTTTCCGGCGGGCAGTGCCAGCGCGTGGCGATCGCCCGCGCGCTCGCGCTCTCCCCGGATATCCTCTGCTTCGACGAGCCGACTTCCGCGCTCGACCCGGAGCTGACCGGGGAAGTCTTGAAAGTCATGCGGGAATTAGCCGACCAGAACACGACCATGATCATCGTGACGCATGAGATGGCGTTCGCGCGGGA
This sequence comes from uncultured Lachnospiraceae bacterium, assembly GCA_947626795.1. Lineage (GTDB taxonomy): Bacteria > Bacillota > Clostridia > Lachnospirales > Lachnospiraceae > Petralouisia. The sequence goes on along the minus strand of CANQTH010000002.1, from coordinate 64,585 downwards.
CGTGGCCAGCCAGGTCATCTTCATGGACGACGGCTATATCTTAGAGCAGGGCGACCCGCATCAGGTGCTGGAGCATCCGAAGGAAGAGCGCACCCGGCAATTCCTGATCCGCTTCACGAACGGATAGGGGCAAAACGCCCCTTTTTCCGTTACATTATAACAGTTCAGTCTAGGCCGAACTGTTACGTCACATTATAACAGTTCAGCCTTCGGCCTCACAGTTACGGAATCCGGCTCATTTCAAATTTGCCTTCGGCAAAGAGCCGGATTCCCACTCGTCAAAATTTACACGTTCTTACGGACTTTGCAGCAAGTGCAAAGTCCTGGGCCAAACTGTTACGTCACATCAATTCCGCGATCCGCGTAACTCCCACATAAATCTCTGAAATCTTATACCAGGTGACGTAATCCACCACCCCGGTCTGGGGCAGCCCGAAGACGGACTGGAATTTCCGCACGGCCTCCTCAGTCGCCGTCCCGTAGATCCCATCCGCGCTGATCCTGGGGATCGACGTATACACCTGCGCGATGCGGTTGAGCTGCGCCTGCATCTGACGCACTTTTTCCCCGGACGACCCGATTTCCAAATCCTCCCGCGGCCACGACGCTGGGATACCGGAGATCTCATCCGCTTCGTTGATGTAAAGGCTGCTGCCGTAATAATAGCGCAGGATCTCGATCGTGGAATAATTCTGGTCGCCTAAATACTTCGACCCCCACTGGCTCATCCAGTTCGGGCAGGACACGCGCTCCCCGTCGCAATACTGCGTTAAGATCGGCTGTTTCACATTCGGCCTGGAAAGGTAATTCGTGAACATCTCATCCACTGCCCGGGAAATGCTCGCGAAATAATTCCTCCCGTACACCCACTTGTGGTCGTAGGCCGTGGAAGACGTGATCGTAAAATCATATCCTTTGTTCCGGTACCACTCCGTATAGACGCGGTTAAGCGTAAACGACATGATCGCGAGAACGTTCGCCCGGATCGTGCTGTCCGGCCAGGTGGCGTAGATCTCGCTGGAAGCCACATTCTTAATGTAATCCTTGTACCGGACGTAATAATCCCGCGCCGTAGGGTCGCCCGGCGTCCCGTCATGCACGACGACATACTCCGGCGCCACAACGCGGCTTAGGACGATCTCCCCGTTCCCGTCCACGGGCTTGACCTCCGCCTCCGCGATCTTCGGCGGGAAATTTCCAAACAGCGTGTTCGCCGGGATCACAATGTCCCGCCGCGCCCCTTCCGGCGCCTCGTTCGGCTCCAGCTTCACTTCCTGGACGGAAAGCTCCCCGGAAAACACATCCACCCCGTTGATATTGACCGGACGGTAGCCGTCGGCCTCCACTTCGACCGTATACTCCGCGTAAGGCTGCGCCTGCTCCGGCTCCATGCTGTATTCCAACGGGGGAACTGCCAGCGAAACGGCCTCCGTCCGCCCTTCCGCGTTTGTCATGACCTGCTCGATCTCCTTCTGCGGGCCGCCCGCATAGGAAATCCGGATCCGCGCATCCCGCACCGGGATCGCCCCGATCGTGGAAGTGACCTGCACCTGCAGGCTTCCCCTGTCCACATGATCCGCCTGCGCCGCCTTTAACTGTTTCTGCATAAGCACCTCTTACTTACTTCCTGCACTTATCCATATGATATGACGCAGATCCTAAAAATGTTACGCGGCCTGTTCCTTTTTCGCACAGGCGATCCGGCTTCCGTATGCCTATCCTTTTCTCGCATAGGCGCTTCAGCCCTGTTTGCCTGTTCTTTTCTTGTACAGGCGATCCGGCTTCCGTATGCCTATCCTTTTCTCGCATAGACGCTTCGGCTTCCGCTCTCGCCGATCAGCCCATACCCCAGCCCGTCGAAATAAGCGTCCATCCCAAACGCCGTGAACGTCACGATATAATCCACCTTTTTCTTCCGAAGCGCTTTCCCGAGCCGCCCGCTCTCCGTCTGCATCCCGAAATTCACCGCATGGATGAGGGCCTTTTCCGGCCGATAACGCTTTTCCACGTTCTTGTACCCTTCCGCGTCGTTGTATTTCACATACGCGTTGCGGCTGATCCCCCATCGGATGGACGGGTTGTAGATCCGCGAGGCCATCTGGGCCTCCATGTCAAAGATGACGACCGGGCTTTCCTCTTTCGCGTCGCCCTCGATCAAGCGGTACGCCCCCATCAGCTCCCCGGAAATGTCATACTCGTTTTCCCAGACGCGCAGGCTGCCTTCCGTAAAGAAGCCGCCGCCCTTCCAGCCAAAAAACACGATCAGCGCCAGAGCCGCCACGAACGCCTTCTGCCAAAGCCTCTTCTGGCCCGCGACCGCCTTTGTCACGGCATGCCCGATCACCAAAAACAGCGGGACCGCCCACAAAAAGCGGTAATACGTGCTCGTGTCCGCAAACTTTCCCAACACCTTCATGGCCAGATTGTTAAATACAAACACGACGCTCAGGCAAAAAAGGCTCGCGATCCGCTTTTTCCCCTTTTCGCCCGCCGAACAAAAGCAGGCCGCCAGGCAGATGAAAAAAACTGGCAGAAACGCCGACTCCCCCGCATATTCCCGAATCGTCTGGACAATTCCCTCTATCCCATACATAACCTTACCTCTTTCGAGACTCGCTTGCTGCTCGCCGCCCATAGAGGCGGAAGCCTTCCCATCTAATGAATCATGATCCGCAAAAAGCCCTGCGCATATAAAAAGTATGCCAGAAGGTACGCCCCGTTGGGGAGCGCGCACAAGACGCCCCTCCCTAAGACCTTCCAATCCTTTTGCAGGACGCATTCCACAAGCGCCGCCATCCCGATCATGACCGGGACGATCAGCAGCGAGGACATGGAAACCGGGACGCTGGCAAACCCGACGGCAAACAGCAGGTACCACGGCTCCCGTTTTCCCGCGTCCGCCCACACGCAGAAGATCCCGTAAAATACCGCCGGGATCACGACGTTCGCGCAAAATCCCTTCGCCTCGTAAGCGCGCACCAGCAAAAAGCTGGAGGACGCGTAGATCGTATTAAGCCCGTAATTCAAAAGCAATACCACGCACACGAAAAGCAGCGCGGCTTTTTCTTTCCTGGGGAACAGCCGCCGCCCCAGCGCGAACAGGATCGCCCCGTGCATCCCGACGCAGATCGTCCCCATCACGCATTTCTGCGCCATCATCGCGCTCACGCCGCCCACGCGGCAAAGCAGCGCGGAATGCATATAAAACGCGGACAGCGCGTAGCGGAACGGGAGCGTGGACGCCAAAAGCCCGGAATTGCCGTCATAGACATACATCGTATCCGTGTGCAGCGTCGTGTTGACCGTCCCGATATAAAAAGAAGTGTCCCAGCCAAGGTAATGCTGCGCCCACTGAAAATAGCAGGTGAACCCCAAAAGCAGCAGCGCTATAAAAAATAACGCGCCGCCCATGCGCCGAATAGCCGCGCCCATGCCGCGCAGCCAGCCGAACAGGATCTCCTTTGCCGTCGCCAGGATCAGGCAGTTGAGGGCGATGCTGACGGCGACCCACAGCCACATCAGCTCGTGGAACGGCCGCTGCAGCAAGATCATCGGCAGCGCCGCGGCCTGGAACAGCCCGAAATACGCAAAAAAGCCCGCGAGCACCGTCTCATATCCCGCAAGCTCCAGCCGGAACAGCTTCTGAAACCCAACGCCATAAATGGCAAACTCGATCCCCAAAACAAAAACCATCAGCAAACATATGATGACCATCTGCGCCATAATCGCCCTCCCGCGTCTCGTATCTTCCCGGCTGCCCCGGCATCTCCGCGCGCCCGCATCTTCCGGCCGCTATGCGCGGCCCTGCACGGTCTGCATCTTCCGGCATCTCCGCGCTCCCCGCATCCTTCCGACTCTATACGCGCTCCGCATATGCCCCGAAAGCGGCCGGGATCGGATAACGTTCCCTCGAATCCGCCGCATCCACGAACAGCATCCCGTTTTTTTGCTCGGCAAGCTCGTCCACGCGGATGGCATAGCCGACCATGTGCCACTCCACATGGGAAAAAATATGCTTCGCAGGCCCCAGCTCCCGGATCCGGATGGGCGTAAGCTTCTTCCCTTTCGCCCAGCGCAGCGCCTCTTCCTCCGTCAGATGCCCCGACGTATTGGGAAATTCATACATACCCGCCAGAAGCCCCCGCGCCGGACGCTTATGGAGCGCGACCCGCCCGCCGTCCCGTATGACGAACACCGTTTTTTCCTCGACCCGTCTGGGCTTCGCCTTGCTCTTCACCGGAAGTTCCTGCCAGATCTCCCTTTTGCGCGCCTCGCAAAAATCCGCCCAGGGACAGCCCGCGCACAGCGGCGCGCCGTTGGGCAGGCAGACAGTCGCGCCCAGCTCCATCAGCGCCTGGTTGAACGCTCCGGCACGATCCTTCGGGATGACTTTTGCCAACGCCTGCTCCGCCCTCGCGCGGGTCTGCTGCCTCATGATATCCGCATCGTCCGCCGAAACCCTGGCGACGACGCGCAGGACGTTGCCGTCCACTGCCGGGACAGGGATCTGATAGGCGATGGAGGCGATCGCGCCCGCCGTATAACGCCCGACGCCCTTTAAGCCCAAAAGCTTCTCGTGATCCGCCGGAAGCTCCCCGCCGTATTCCTCCGTCACCGTCCGGGCGGTGGCCTGCATATTCCGCGCCCGGTTATAATATCCAAGCCCTTCCCATAGTTTTAGCAATTTGTCCTCTTCGCATTCTGCCAAATCCTGTATGGAAGGGAGCGCGTCCACAAACCGCTCAAAATACGGCTTCACCGCTTCCACCCTGGTCTGCTGCAGCATGATCTCCGACACCCACACGCGGTACGGCGTGGCGTCCTCGCGCCAGGGAAGCGCCCTGGCGTTCCCGCGGAACCATTCCAGAAGCGGCTCCACAAGCGGCTCCCAGGAAAAATCTTCCATCCTCATCTACTTTTTCCTTACGATCTTGAACGTCTTTTTGATCGTTCCGCTGTATTTCCCTTTCCCGGTTATGATCAGCGTCGCCGTCCCCACTTTTTTGTTATTCTTGTAAGAGAGGGCGTAATCCTTGCCCTTCACCAGCTTCTTCCCGTTCAGGACGACTTTCGGGTTCTGCTTCTGCGCCTTCCCGTTATAGACCTTCTTTTTCACATTTGTGACTTTCGCCTTCTTGATGCTTGTCCCGCCGATCCGCACCTTGAAGCTCGCGGACTTCCCGCCAAAGCTCACTTTCACGGTCTGCGTCCCCGCGGCGTTCTTCTTATACCTGGGACACATGCTGGAATCCAGCGGGATGTACCCCTTCCCATGCTGGCACTTCACGACAAGCACGCGGTCCATGTCCTCGATGGACGTCCCCTTCTGATAGGACTTGACCGTTGAGCCGTTTTTCACCGAGATGGACTGCGGCGCGCAGGCGCCCCCGAACATCTGCGTCCAATAATACTTATATTGCGCCGATCCGTTATACGTATAGCCCACGCCGATATGCGTATACGCCCCGCTCAGGATATTCGCCCGATGCCCCGGGCTGTTCATCCAGCCGTTCATCACCGTTTCCGGGAACATATACCCCGCTGCGATATTCTCGCCAACGGCGTTGAAAATATCGCTCCCAACCTCGTCCAGCACGGTAAAGCAATCCTTTCCGCCCGGCCTCGTGTGGCTGAACTTGCGGACAAGCTCCTCCGCTCGGATATGCACCGCATCCTGCAGCCCTTTCGTCATGCTAAGCGGCACAAGGCCTATGCTCTCGCGTTCCTTGTTCACGATCTTGAGCACGTTCCACTCGCCGTCCTTGCAAATGGAGCTGATCGGGGACTTTGCTTCCGCCCCCGCCGCAAATACGTTTGATAACATGAGGCTGCACGCCAAAACGATCCCTACGGCTTTTTTATATGATTTCCCACACATAAAAGACTCTCCTTCCCTGCGCTGGGCCTTCCAACCCTTCCTTTTGTTCCTGCTAGGGATATTTTATACCATTCCTCTTCTTTTTTCAATGCAAAAAAGGGAACAAAAAAAGCGATCGGACTTTTCTTCCGACCGCAAAAACAAAGCGGGTAGGCTTACGCATCCTGCGCGCGGATGCGCGGCCGCAAAACAGCTTCTTACCGCACATCCCGCGCATTCATGCGCGCAGCGTCCTGCCTAACGCCGCTGTCCCTTATTTATAATTGACGATCTTGCCGAAGTCAGCCTTCAAGGACGCGCCGCCTACCAGGCCGCCGTCAATGTCCGGCTTCGCGAACAGCTCCGCCGCGTTGCCCGCGTTGACGGACCCGCCGTACTGGATGCGGATCGCGTCCGCAGTCGCCTCGTCGTATACTTCCCGGATGCACGCGCGGATCGCCGCGCATACTTCCTCCGCCTGGTCGGAAGTGGCTGTCTCGCCCGTCCCGATCGCCCAGATCGGCTCGTAAGCGATCACGGCCGTCTTCGCCTGATCCGCCGTCACGTTCTGGAACGCGATCTTGATCTGCATACGGATCCAGTCGATGTAGATGCCCTGCTTGCGCTGCGTCAAAGACTCGCCGCAGCAGATGATCGGCGTAATGCCATGCTCGAACGCCTTCAAGACTTTCTTGTTCACCGTCTCGTCCGTCTCCGCAAAGTATTCCCTGCGCTCGGAATGGCCGATGATCACATACTTCACGCCCGCGTCGGTCAGCATATTCGGGGCGATCTCCCCTGTGTACGCGCCGCTCTCCTCAAAATACATATTCTCCGCGCCGATCTGGATGTTGGAGCCTTTCGCGGCCTCCATCGCCGGGATGATATCGATCGCCGGCACGCAGAACACGACGTCCGCGTCCTCCGTCGCCACCAGCGGCTTCAATTCGTTCACCAAAGCGACCGCCTCGCTCGGCGTCTTATTCATTTTCCAGTTTCCTGCAATGATCTTCTTTCTTGCCATAATCCTTATCCTTTCTTATCCTTCCTATTTGTCCGTAGCAGCCGCCACGCCCGGAAGCTCCTTGCCTTCCAAAAACTCCAGGGAAGCGCCGCCGCCCGTGGAGATATGGCTCATCTTGTCGCCAAAGCCCAACTGGTTCACAGCCGCCGCGGAATCGCCGCCGCCAATAATGGTCGTCGCGTCCGTCTCCGCCAATGCCTTCGCAACGGCGATCGTGCCTTTCGCAAGCGTCGGGTTCTCGAATACGCCCATCGGCCCGTTCCAAACAACGGTCTTCGCGGACTTCACCGCCTCCGCGAACAGCTCCGCCGTCTTCGGCCCGATGTCGCAGCCTTCCCGATCCGCCGGCATCTTGTCGGAATCATACATCTCCACCTCTACCGGGGCGTCGATCGGGTTCGGGAACTCCGTGATCGTCGCGGAGTCAACCGGAAGCAGGAGCTTCTTGCCGAGCTTGTCCGCCTTTGCGATCATTTCCTTGCAGTAATCCAGCTTGGTATCGTCAACCAGGGACTTGCCGATCTCATAGCCCTGCGCCTTTAAGAACGTATAAGCCATGCCGCCGCCGATGATCAGGGTGTCGCATTTTTCCAATAAGTTGGAGATCACGTTGAGCTTGTCCGCCACTTTCGCGCCGCCCAAGATCGCGACGAACGGCCTTACCGGGTTCTCAACCGCATTCCCCAGGAAATCGATCTCCTTCTGCATCAGGTAGCCGACCGCCGCGGTATCCACAAGGCTGGACACGCCGACGTTAGAGCAGTGCGCCCTGTGCGCCGTCCCGAACGCGTCGTTCACGAAGATATCGCAAAGGGAAGCAAGATCCTTGGAGAACGCCTCGCCGTTCTTCGTCTCCTCCGCGCGGTAACGCGTGTTCTCTAACAGGATGACCTCCCCGTCCTTCATCGCTTCTACGGCCGCCTTGGCATTCGGGCCTACGGCTTCCGGATCCGCCGCGAACTTTACTTCCTGCCCTAACAGCTCGGACAGCCTTGCCGCCACCGGAGCCAGGGACAATTCCGGCTTCGGCTCGCCCTTCGGCTTCCCAAGATGGGAGCAAAGGATCACTTTCCCGCCGTCCGCGATCAATTTCTTGATGGTCGGAAGCGCCGCCACGAGGCGGTTCTCATCCGTGATCTTCCCTTCTTTTAACGGCACGTTGAAATCGCACCTGCAAAGGACGCGTTTTCCCTTTACGTCTATATCGTCTACGGAAACTTTATTTAAAGACATGATCTTTCCCTCCTAAATTCCATTTTTCCTGCCGCCCCGCTTAGGCGGGCGCGGGCTTCGACCCGTCCCGGGGCCTCGCGCGGCGCCTTCCCCGCAAGGGGACGAAAGGGGCTGTTGCAAAATGCCGCGATCCCCCGGGCGATAGGCGCGGTGATTCCGTCAGCCCATTGCCCTGGATGGAACGTGCATCTTGCGGCAGCCCCTCCCTGCGGCGCCGGGAAGGCCGCCAAGCCCTCCCATGCCGCGAAAAGCCTTCCGGGCAGGATATCTTACCGTTACAACCCGGACCTTGCCTGTCCGACTTATGCTAACTCGCTAAAGTATTTGATCGTGCGGACCATCTGGCTTGTGTAGCTGTTCTCATTGTCATACCAGGAAACAACCTGCACTTCATACAGATCGTCAGAGATCTTGGATACCATTGTCTGCGTAGCGTCAAACAGGGAGCCAAACCTCATGCCTACGATATCGCTCGAAACGATCTCGTCCTCGTTGTACCCGAAGGATTCGTTCTGAGCAGCCTTCATCGCTGCGTTGATGCCTTCTACGGTCACGTCCGCTTTCTTAACGACAGCCGTCAGGATCGTGGTGGAGCCTGTCGGGGTCGGAACACGCTGCGCGGAGCCGATCAGCTTGCCGTTCAGTTCCGGGATAACAAGGCCGATCGCCTTCGCCGCGCCCGTGCTGTTCGGAACGATGTTCACTGCAGCCGCGCGGGACCTGCGAAGGTCGCCCTTCCTCTGCGGGCCGTCTAACGTCATCTGGTCGCCTGTATATGCGTGGATGGTGCACATGATGCCGGACTGGATCGGCGCATACTTGTTCAGCGCGTCAGCCATCGGAGCTAAGCAGTTCGTCGTGCAGGAAGCAGCGGAGATGATGGTGTCGTCCGCCTTCAGCGTCGTATGGTTGGTGTTGTATACGATGGTCGGGAGGTCATTCCCTGCCGGAGCGGAGATAACGACCTTGCGCGCGCCCGCGTTAATATGAGCCTGCGCTTTTGCCTTGGAGGTATAGAAACCGGAGCATTCCAGGACAACGTCCACTTTCAGCTCGCCCCACGGGCAGTTATTCGCATCCGGGAACGCGTAGATCTTGATCTCTTTCCCGTCTACCGTGATCGAATCCTCGCCAGCGGATACCTTGTCCGCCTTCTCATATTTCCCCTGGGATGAATCATACTTCAACAAGTGCGCGAGCATCTTCGGGCTTGTCAGATCGTTGATCGCCACTACTTCATACCCTTCCGCGCCAAACATCTGCCTGAATGCCAAGCGCCCAATACGTCCAAAACCATTGATTGCTACTCTTACTGACATGATAATTCCTCCTGAATTTAATTGTATTTTTTGGATAGATTACCCAAACTACCTACATTTTACCTAATGTCTTAGAAAAATTCAAGTCTCTTTTTCATCTTTTCACTACCTTTTTCAAGATTCACGTTGTTACAGTTCGCTGGTTGGCCAGCGAACTGCAACTTCGCAGGCTCATTTGTAAATTTGCTTCGCAAATGGAGCCTGCTCACCCCTGTTTCACGTCCCATTGAGCGGTAACAGTTCCCGCCGCCCGGTTGACCCCGGTCCGTTTCCCGTGTATAATGACGTGGGAGGCGCGCCCCGGCGGCGGCGGAACGCCGGACGGCGCGCGGGCCTGGAAGGAGGATTTCCTATGCTTTGGGACACACATATGCACACACACTTTTCCGGGGACTGCGAAGCGGACGTCAGCAGCATGGCGGACGCCGCGGTTCGCAAGGGCCTTGCCGGGATCTGCTTTACCGACCACATGGACTTAGATTATCCGGAAGGCCTGCCGGAAAATTACTTTTTTGACGCCGACGAATATTTTCAGGAAATGCGGCAGGCGCAGGAACGCTACCGCGGGAGGCTTCCGATCCTCATCGGCATGGAGACAGGCCTGCAGCCGCACTTGAAGGACAAGCTTCCCGAGATCGCGGCCGCCCACCCATACGACTTCATCATCGGCTCTTCCCACCTGATCCACCACATGGATCCCTATTACCCGGGATATTTCGAGGGGAAGACGGAGGATGAGGCTTACCGGGAATATTTTGAGTACCTCCTGGAGAACCTGGGCGTTTTCGACTTCTTCGACGTGTACGGCCATATCGATTACATCGTGCGCTATGGCCCGAACAAGAACAAGTTCTACTCCTACCGCAAATTCGCGGACGTCATCGACGAGATCCTGCGCGCGCTCATCCAAAAAGGCAAGGGCATCGAGATCAATACCGGAGGGTTCCGGTACGGGCTTGGGCATCCCAATCCCACGGAAGAGATCCTGTCCCGCTACCGCGAGCTGGGCGGGGAGATCGTCACGATCGGCGCGGACGCCCACAAGCCGGAGGACGTGGCGCACAGCTTCCAGAAAGCGCCGGACATCCTAAAAGCCGCCGGATTCCGGTATTATGCCGTATTTAAGCAGCGCAAGCCAGAGTTCCTCCCGCTTTGAGCGGGAGGCCTCCGGCTTGCTTCTTAGGCCCCGTTATCTGGTCAGATCTGGCCTGCCTCTTCTTTTAATTTCTTCACGTTAAATTTCCTGATATTGCCCACCAGGCTGGACGCCACTTCCGAGATGCGCCCGGAAGACGCCTTGTACTCTTCCACGATCCCCTTAAATTCGTCCATGGAATTTAACGTCTCCTGCGCGCTGACGGAGTTCTCCTCCGCTGCCTGCGTCAGGGTCGCAACGCCGTCGTTAATGATGTCCTTCGACCCTTTCAGCCCCGTCACCTCGGATGCGATCCCGCGGATCGCGCCGTCCACCTGGTCGATCTCCTGGTTCAGGGAAGAGAACACGCCCTCCGTCTCCCGGATCTTCTCCGTCTGCTGGACAAACGCATCCGTCACCTTCTGCGTGATATCGACGCTCACGTTGGAATTCTGGATCAGCTCGTTGACAATCGCGTTGATCTGCTCGGAAGACTCCCGCGACTGATCCGCCAAATCGCGTATCTCATCCGCAACGACCGCGAAGCCCCGGCCCTGTTCCCCGGCCCGCGCCGCCTCGATGCTCGCGTTCAGCGCAAGGAGGTTCGTCTGGCTTGAGATTCCGGCGATGATCTCCGTCACCGTGCGGATCTGCATCGCGGACTGGTTCGTGACGTCCGTCTGTGACCGCACGTCCGCGATCGCCTTGCTGCTCGTCTCGTTGATGGAAAACAGCTCCTTCATGATCTCTTCCGCCGTGCTGCTGCAGTCTTTCATCGTGTCCGCACTCTGCACCAGCATATCCACGTTCCGGGCGATCACGTCGATGGCCTGGCTCATGTCCATGATCTGCGCCCCGATGTCCTGCGTCCGCTCGGACTGCGAGATCGTGTTCGCCCCGATCGAGTCCACTTCCTTGCCCATATGGTCCATGGCGGATTCCACGTTCCGGAAGGAATTGTTAAAGTCCTGCGCGACGCCCTCCAGGGACTCCGTCGCCTCCTTCACGCTCGTGACGACCTGCGCGAACGCCACGACCATATCGTTCATGGAGCGGGCCATGGATCCGACCTCGTCCTTGCGCTCCGCCAGCTTATTCTCTTCCATGCTCAGCGTCCCGTCCGCGATCTGCCCCAAGTTCCCCATGATCTTGTACAGCATCCCGAACAGCCACCGGATCGCAGCCAAAACGCCGACAAAGATCAAAATGTCAATGACCGCTACCGCGATCGTCCCGGCCATCGCCGAAATGTAATTTGCGGAAACGAGCTTAAAGATGACAAACGAAATGACGCCGATCACCAGGATTGGTCCCGCCGCGATGCCAGCCAGCTTCATCAATAGCTTCCTGCTCTTCTCTGTCTTCTGCAACGCAAATTCCTCCTCCGTGCCTTTTTCCCAGCCACGCGCCGGAAAAGCGTATCCCGCATGGCTGCGCTGCTCTTATTATACTCCCTTTCCCGCTTCTTTTCCAGACTTATTTCCTAAAATTTCAGATTCGGAAAATCTGCTACAGCGCCCCGGCCAGCTCCGGCGCCTTCCCGGTATAGAGCTGGTAATACTTCCCTTTCTGCTCGATCAGCTCGTCATGCGTGCCGCGCTCGATGATCCTGCCCTGCTCCAGCACCATGATGCAGTCGCTGTTGCGCACCGTGGAGAGCCTGTGCGCGATGACAAAGGTCGTCCTGCCCTTCATCAGCTTATCCATGCCGTCCTGCACCAGACGCTCCGTGCGCGTGTCGATGGAGCTTGTCGCCTCGTCCAGGATCAACACCGGCGGATCCGCGACAGCCGCCCGCGCGATCGCCAGAAGCTGCCGCTGCCCCTGGCTTAAGTTCGCCCCGTCCCCGGTCAGCATCGTCTGATAGCCCTCCGGCAGCCTGCGGATGAACCCGTCCGCGTTGGCGAGCTTCGCGGCCGCGATAACTTCCTCATCCGTGGCGTCCAATTTCCCATAGCGGATGTTCTCCATGACGGTATTCGTGAACAAATGCGTATCCTGCAGCACGATCCCCAAAGAGCGGCGCAAATCCGCTTTTTTGATCTTATTGACGTTGATGCCGTCGTAACGGATCTTTCCGTCCTGGATGTCGTAAAAGCGGTTGATCAGATTCGTGATCGTCGTCTTCCCCGCCCCGGTGGATCCCACGAACGCGATCTTCTGCCCCGCGTTGGCGTACATCTTCACGTCGTGCAGCACCATCTTGTCCGGCTGGTAGCCAAAGTCAACGCCGTCGAACACCACGTCGCCCGTCAGCTCCACATAGTCCGTCGTCCCGTCCGCCTGGTGGAAATGCTTCCATGCCCACAGCCCGGTCCGGCCCTCCGCTTCAGAAAGCCTGCCGTCCTCTTTCTTAGCGTTCACCAGGGTGACGTACCCTTCGTCCGCCTCCGGCTCCTCGTCCAGGAGGGCAAAGACGCGCTCCGCCCCGGCCAGCGCCATGACGATGCTGTTCAACTGCGTACTCACCTGGCTGATCGGCATATTGAAGCTCTTGTTGAATGTCAGGAAGCTGGCAAGGCCGCCCAGCGTGAACCCGCCCACGCCGTTCAGCGCAAGGATCCCTCCCACCACCGCGCAGACCACATAACTCACGTTGCCGAGCTGCGCGTTGACCGGCCCCAGCATATTCGCGAATTTATTCGCGCTGTTCGCGCTTTGGAACAGCTCCTCGTTCAGCTCCCGGAACCGCTCCATGCTCTCTTCCTCATGGCAGAACACCTTCACGACTTTCTGCCCCGCCATCATTTCCTCGATATACCCGTTGACGCGCCCGAGATCCTTCTGCTGGGCGATGAAATACCGCCCGCTCCGGCCCGCGAACGTCTTCGTCGCGAACATCATGACGCCGATCATGAGCAGCGTGACGAACGTCAGCGGCACGTTCAGGACCAGCATACTGATGAACACGCTGACAACCGTGATGGCGCTGGACAAAAGCTGCGGCATGCTCTGGCTGATCATCTGGCGCAGCGTGTCGATATCGTTCGTGTAGATCGACATGACGTCCCCGTGGGCGTGGGTGTCAAAATACCGGATGGGCAGGCTTTCCATATGGGTGAACAAGTCGTCCCGCAGGCCCCGCAGCGTGCCCTGGGTGACGCGCACCATCACGCGGTTGTACGCCCAGGTAAACGCCGCGCCAAGGGCATAAAAAACTCCCACACGCAGGATCGCCGCGGCCAAAGGCCCAAAATCCGGGTCTTCCATGCCGATCATCGGCAGGATATGCGCGTCGATCAACGTCTGCATGAACAGCGTCCCCTGCACATTGGCAAGCACGCTCACAAAAATGCCAACGACCACAAACAGGATGTGGAACTTGTACTTCGCCAAAACATATTTCATCAGCCTGGCAAAGAGCTTGCCGGGATCCTTCACCTTCGGCCCTTTCGCCATGATCCTTCTACTCATTTTCCGCCGCCTCCTCTTCTCTCACGAAACGGGCAAGCCCGCTTCCCTGCCAAAACGCCCTTTCCGCCCTTATTCGTCGAAATCGCCGTTCCCGCCCGTCTGCGACTCGTAAACGTCGCGGTAGATCTCGCTCCGCTCTAACAGCTCCTGGTGCGTCCCGAAATCCGACACGCGCCCGTTGTCCATCACGATGATGCGGTCCGCGTCCTGTACGCTGGAAATGCGCTGCGCGATGATAAGCTTCGTCGTGTTCGGGATCTCCGTGGCGAACGCCTTGCGGATCCTGCCGTCCGTCGCCGTATCCACCGCGCTCGTGGAATCGTCCAGGATCAGGACCTTGGGCTTCTTCAGCAAAGCGCGCGCGATGCAGAGCCTCTGCTTCTGCCCGCCGGAGACATTGCTGCCCCCCTGCTCGATGTATGTATGGTATTTCTCCGGGAACTGCTCGATGAACTCGTCGGCGCACGCCATCCGGCAGACCCTCTTGCAGTCTTCCTCCGTGGCGTTTGGATCGCCCCAGCGCAGGTTATCCAGGATCGTCCCGGAAAACAGCACGTTTTTCTGCAGGACGACGGACACCTGGTTGCGCAGCGCCTCCATATCGTACCGACGCACGTCGACGCCGCCGACCCGCACGCTGCCATCCGTCACGTCGTACAATCGGCTGACCAGGTTGACAAGGCTCGTCTTCGCGCTCCCCGTCCCGCCGATGATCCCGACCGTCTCGCCCGCCCGGATCTCCAGGTTTATGTCCTTTAATACCATCTCCCTGCTGTTCTTCCCGTAAGCGAAATCCACATGGTCGAAGACGATGCTCCCGTCCTTCACTTCCATGACCGGATGCTCGGGGTTCGTCAGGCTGCTCTCCTCGTTGATGACTTCCGCGATGCGCTCCGCGCTCGCCATGCTCATCGTCACCATGACGAAGATCATGGAAAGCATCATCAGGCTCATCAGGATATTCATGCAATAGGCCAAAAGGCTCATGAGCTGCCCGGTCGTAAGCGCGTCCGAGATGATCATCTTCGCGCCTATCCAGCTAATGGCCAGGATGCAGCTGTAGACCGCCATCTGCATCAGGGGCGCGTTCCAGGTCAGGATGTTCTCCGCCTTGGTGAACATCTTATAGATGTTGCCGCTCGCCTCCGTGAACCGTTTGTTCTCATAATCTTCCCGGACATACGCCTTGACGACGCGGATCGCCGAGACATTTTCCTGCACGCTGGCGTTCAAGTCGTCGTATTTCGGGAAGATCTGCTTGAAGAACCGGGTCGCCTTGCGCATGATGAGCAGCAGGCAGCCGCCCAGCAAAATAACCGCCGCCAGGTAAATGCTCGCCAGCCTCGCGTTAATCAAAAACGCCATCGCCATGGCCGTCACCATGGAAAACGGCGCGCGGACGCACATACGTAAGATCATCTGGTAAGCGTTCTGGATGTTCGTCACATCCGTCGTCAGGCGCGTCACCAGCCCGGCCGTGGAAAATTTGTCAATGTTCGCGAAGGAAAATTCCTGGACTTTGTTGAACATCGTGCCGCGCAGGTTCCTCGCCAGGCCCGTGGATGCGCTCGCGCCGTATTTCGCCCCCATCATCCCCGCGGCAAGCCCCAGTACCGCCATGACAAGCATCACGGCGCCCGTCTTGCAGATGTATCCCATGTCCCCTTTTTCCACGCCGTTGTCAATGATCGCCGCCATCAGAAGCGGGATCACCATTTCCATGATGACCTCAAAGATCATGAAGACCGGAGTCAGGATCGAATCCTTCTTAAATTCCTTTACCTGCCCTAAAATTGTCCTTACCATTTCCAAATCCTCCTATTTCTCCCTGCCCCCGGGCCTTTTCCATGACGCCTGCTCCCCCGGCTCTCTGCCTTTCTCTCCTGCAAAACGGAAACACCGACCTGCCTGCGCGCGTAAGGCCCGCGGCGCCAGATCCGTGTTTCCATCCGGTTTCCATCAGACAGGCAGGACTCCCCCGCCTCTATCGATTGTGAACGGCAAGCCAGCATCCGCAGCGGGACCAATCCCCGTCTGACAAACGCTCCGCGAGGATGCGCCCCTCATGGGAGCGCATCTTTTTTACCGTCCTTCTTTTCTCTGAACCAGCGCCCTTACCGAAAACAGCACGGCGATCAGCAGCGCGATGGAGATTGCCAGCACGATCCACGCGTTCTGGACCAGCCCCGCGACGCAATAGCCGACGAACGACACCGCGGCCACCAGGATCGCGTACGGGAGCTGGGTGGAAACATGGTTGATGTGGTCGCACTGCGCCCCCGCCGACGCCATGATCGTCGTATCGGAGATCGGCGAGCAGTGGTCGCCGCAGACCGCCCCGGCAAGGCAGGCCGCGATCGTAACCGTCAGAAGGCTGTCCGGCAGCCCGATCCCAACGACGATCGGGAGCAGGATGCCAAACGTCCCCCAGGAAGTCCCCGTGGAAAACGCCAGGAAGATCGATACCAGGAACACGATGGCCGGAAGCATCCCCGCCATGCCCTTCGCGCTTCCCGCGAAAATGCCGCTGACATACTCAGCCGCGCCGAGCATCCCGGTCAGATTGGAGAGCGTCCATGCGAACGTCAAGATCAGGATCGGCCCGACCATCGCCTTAAAGCCCTCCGGGAACGCGCCCATGCAGTCCTTGAAGCTCAAGACCCTGCGGCAGAGGTAAAATACGATCGTGACGACCAGGGCCGCCGCGGATCCCATGGAAAGCCCCAGCGGCGCGTCGCAGTTCGCGAACGCATCGACAAAGCTCTCGCCATCAAAGAAGCCGCCGGTATAGATCATGCCGATGACGCAGAAGACGATCAGGACGATGACCGGGAAAGCAAGGTCGATGACTTTGCCATTGTCGGTGACCGGCTTGAACGATTCCGCGTCGTCCCTGACCACGCCGGATGTGAACAGATCGCCCTTCTTCGCGTTGTCCTCATGCTTTTTCATCAGGCCGAAATCCATGTCGAACGCGATGATGATCAAGATTGCCACGATCGTCAGAAGGGAATACAGGTTGTACGGGATAGCGCGGATGAAAAGCGACAGCCCGTCCTCCCCTTCCACTACGCCCGTCACCGCGGCGGCCCAGGACGAGATCGGCGCGATCATGCAGATCGGCGCAGCCGTCGCGTCGATCAGGTAAGCCAGCTTTGCGCGGGACACCTGATGCTTATCCGTCACAGGGCGCATCACGCTCCCTACGGTCAGGCAGTTAAAATAATCGTCCACAAAGACCAGGACGCCGAGCAGGAATGTCG
The DNA here is from genome assembly GCA_947626795.1 of uncultured Lachnospiraceae bacterium. Lineage (GTDB taxonomy): Bacteria > Bacillota > Clostridia > Lachnospirales > Lachnospiraceae > Petralouisia. The sequence continues at coordinate 47,340 of CANQTH010000002.1, read as the reverse complement.
CGAACATCGACCCCTTCCGGCCCTTGATCTTCTCCTGCGCCCATTTCCCGTAAGCGGCGGAACCGCCCGCCCGGTTCATCAGGACGACGATCGTCCCCAAGACTACCAGGAAGATCAGGATCCCGACGTTCCCGGCGTCGGAAAGCGAAGCGACAAACCCGTCGCGAAACATGGACGTATACGCCCCCACCACATTGAAATTCGCATAAAACAGCGCTGCCGTCACAATGCCGACGAATAAAGAGCTATAAACTTCCTTCGTGATCAGCGCAAGGATGATCGCCACCAGCGGCGGCACCAAAGACCAGATTGTCGCATACATATCCTTTCCCACCTATCTTATTATTTTCATTTGTCCAATTATTCCTGCGCCGCTAAGCGGCGGTTCTTTTTTCCTTTTTCCCCGCGCCTCGTAGGCTTACGGGAGCGAAATTCCCTCGCCTTTATGAAATCCGCGTCCCCTCCGGCACAATGTCGTCCACAAAGACCACCTGGCAGCCGCAGGCGCCGTTCGTCGCCGCAAGCAGCATGCCCTCGCTCGTGACGCCCGTGATCCGCGTGGACGCAAGGTTCGCGACCACGATGATCTTCTTTCCTATAAGCTGCTCCGGCGTATAATATCCCTTGATGCTCGAAACGATCACGCGCTCCTTGATCCCGTCGAATACCGTGATCTTATAGCAGCTATGCGACTTGCGGATCTCCGCGCATTTCACGACCTTGCACACGCGCAGGTCCAGCTTGTCGAAGTCGTCGTACGCGATCTCGTCCTTGACCGGCTGCACCGGGTCGGGGTCGCCGTATTCCACATGCTTCCCCTCTTCTTCCGCCTCCGTCTCCTGCGCTTTTTCCTTCGCTTCCTTCTCCTCCTCCGTGATCGGTGTGGAGAAATCCAGCAGGCGGATGTAGCTCTCCTTCTCTACGGCAAACAAGAACAGGTAGAGCCTCGGCCCTTTTTCCTTATTCAAAAGGAGCTGGTACACATTTTTGAAAAACGCTCCCTGGATCTTCTTTAAGTTCTCCACGTCCTCGCCGAACACTTTTTTCGGGATCGCATAAAGCTCCGCGTTCAGCTCGTCTAACGTGTACTCCTCGTTCTTCAGGTAGTCGTGGAGGATCTGGATCTCCTTTTTCTCCTCTTCGCTCAACGTCTGGTACTTGTCCCAGTTGCGGTAAGCAAGAAGCTTGTTCGCGTTCTCCGGCGAACAATGCTCCAGCCAGTACTTCGCTAAATCCAGCCGCTCGGAGAAATCTTCATATTTGTAAGGCTGGCCGATCTTCTCGAACACCGTCTCCAACATCGGAACGTTGAAATCCACGACCGACCCAAGCTGCACCAGCAGGGACATCGGCACGGTCTTGACCTTCTCGCCCGCCAGCAGGCAGTTCTCCATGACGGACTTCACGTAATCGTCCGCTTCCCCGCTGACATACTGGTTGTACTGCTTGTCAAATTCAAAATACTGCCGCAGGATCCCGTCGTCAAAGCATAAGTCGAACGCCTTGTTCGGCTCGACCCTGGAATAAAGCCAGAGCAGGATCTGAGGCTGGTAGATCTTGAGCAGCGTGCCGGGCGTGAGGTTCAGACCCGAAGAGCCTGACATCTTCCCGGTCGTGCCTTTGATCCCGATAAATTCATAGCCCTTGAACATGGGGGCCTTGATGCCGTAGATCTTCTCCGCTATGACGCGGCTCGTATCGTACGACCCGCCCGGAGCCGCGTGATCCTTTCCGCCCGGCTCAAAATCCACTTTCTCATAAAGCCAGCGCATCGGCCAGTCCACTTTCCATGCCAGCTTGCAGTTCGTGTCGCGGTTGAAGTCAAATTCTCCCTCATGCCCGCATTTGCACTGGTATTTCGCTACTTTTTTCCCGTCGTCATAAGCGATGATCTTCGTCGTGTCGCGCTTGCACTTCTCACAGTAGATCCCGACCGGGTAATAATTCTCCCTCTCGCCTTCCTCCGCCTGCTGGGTGCGGAAGCCGTCGAGGATGTCGAAGATCTCGCCCCGCTTGTCCAGCGCGGTGATGATGTGTTCCCGGTATTTGCCCGAGCGGTACATCTCGGCCTGGTGGCGGTAGTCGAGCCGGATGCCCAGCTTCTCAATGGACGCTTCAAATTCCTTCTCAAAATACTCGGCGTACGTCTTCTCTTCCGTCCCGAACGGGTTGGGGACGTCCACGTAGGGATATCCGATATACCGCTCAAACCCTTCCGTCGCCTTTTCCACGTTTACAGGCACTTTGCGCAGCCTGTCAAACTCGTCCCAGGAAAACAAGAGCTTCGCTTTCTTCCCTTTCCTCTGCAGCGCCTCCGCCACGAACAGGCTCGTCGCCACGTCCCGGAGGTTGCCGATATGGATCGAGCCGGACGGGCTGATCCCCGCCGCGCATACGTATTCTTCCTTGTCCGGGTTCTTCTTAATGATCTCTTCTGCTATCGTATCTGACCAATGCATCTTTCTATCTCCTTAATCTTCTACTTCCGGCCTCTTTCGCGCATGAGGCCATGGGCCGGGGCATCCGGCAAATGCCTCTTGACGCAAGCGTCATCGGTGCTTTCCCCGTTATTATACCATCTCGACTATCGTCTCGATGGAGATACTCGTCAAGCGCCTCTTGACGCAAGCGTCATCGGTGCTTTCCTCGTTATTATACCATCTCGACTATCGTCTCGATGGAGATACTCGTCAAGCGCCTCTTGACGCAAGCGTCATCGGCGCTTTCCTCGTTATTATACCACACTCCCGCCTCAGAAACAACTCCCTTGCGATTTCCGGGCAGTTGTTTTGTAACAGTTCGCTCCGGACTTTGCATTTGCCGCAGTAAGCCTTATGGTTCTGGCGCTAACTTAATGACATTGGTTCAGCGGAGCTTATTCCTCAGCTCCAGGACCGCGCCGCACCTGCCGACGACTTTCTGGTCGTGCGAGATATACAAGATCCCAGCCCCAACCTTCTTCGCGTGCGCCTCGATATTGCCCAGGACAAAATCCGTCGCCCGCGCATCCAGGTTCGCCGTGATCTCATCGAACACATACAGCCTGGGGCTGCGCAGGAACGCCCGGGCGAGGGAGAGCCGCTGCTTCATGCCCCCGGACAGCTCGTCCGCCTTTTCGCCGACCATGAAGCCAAGGGCCGCGCCCGGATCCGCATGGATGACGGTGTCGCCATGCCCTGTCCCCGTCAAATGGACGCTCTGCAAAGCGTCGGCCAGTTCCTTGTCGCTTACCTCGCGTTCGATCCCGTACAAAAGGTTCTCCCGCACTGTCCCGGCAATAAAAAACGAGGTCTGGGGCGTATAATACAAAAGCTCCGTCAGTTGCTTTTGGCTCAATCTTTCCTGCCGGATCCCAAAGAGCGTGACCGTTCCCTGGATGTGCGGGTAATAACGGTTCAGGCACCGGATCAGGCTTGACTTGCCGCAGCCGTTCGGCCCCTGCAAGGCGACGATCCCCCCGGCGGGGATGACGATATCCTCATACCAGGCAAGCCGGATGCTTTTTTCGGGATTCGTGACCACGACGTCCGCGACCCAGATCTCGCCGCCGCGCGCGTCCTCTTTCGATGGGGCGATGGAAAAGATCTCGTCCGAAGGGCTGGCCGCCACCTCCAGCAAGGCCCTCGCCTTGACCACGGACGACGCCGTCTCGTCCATGAAGCGGTAAACCTCGTCGATCGGCTTGACGAGCTGCTGGAACAGCAGGCAGACCGTGATCACGGCCCCGGCGGGCATCCGGCCCTCGGAGATCAGATAGATGGACGCCGTAAGGAGGGCGACCTGCGAGGCGATCTTGCACAACTGCTTCACGCAGTCGAACGCCCCCATGTGCCTGTGATGCCGCTTTTCTGTCCGTCCGATCTTCGTAATGGCCGGGTGAAGCCGCTTCTTTTCATATTCCTCCGCATGCATCCCCCGAATCAGCTCAAGATTGGAGATCGACTGGCAGATCTGCCCGTCCAGCGCGTTCTTCTGCCCCACGATGCTCTCGCGGATGCCGTTCTGCGACCGGATCTGAAACGCGGAGACGACAATGGTAAGCGCAAGGTAAAGAAGCATGATCCCGACCATCGCCCCGGACGCATGGAGGAACACCTGGACAAGGGTGCAGGCCGCGGTCATCACAGTGGCGAACACGTCGTTGCACATGATCTTGATCAGTTGGCTGAATCCCGCCACTCCCTGGTTGAGCTGCGCCGTCTTCTCCCCGCTCAAGCAGCCGGAATAATACGACACGGGCATCTTGAGGAGCTTTTCGACGCTGTACTCGCGGATCTCCGCCTCATGGGTCGCGATGACGCAGTCCAAAAGGACCCGTCGGAGGATGGTGACGCATTCGGCCAGCAGATAGATCAGCCCGAACGACGCTACCGCCAGCGCGCCCTGCCCGACGGATCGGATCGATCCATTCGAGATGTCCGTATACAATTCGCCTAGCCTCACCGGCCATATGGACGCCAGAAACGAGCTGACAAACGCAAGCGCGATGATCCCGACGCACTTCAGCTTCGTCTTATTTCCCATGATCGACAAATATTTTCCCATTGTGTCTTTTCTCCTCCCCCCGCTGTTCCGTCCGTTCCTTTTGCTTCCGTCAGACGCGCGGTCCCATGACCCACGCGATCCCCTTGGCCAGGCGGAGATCCGCGTCCTTATAATGGTTTCCCGGGTTCATCTCAAGGATTGAGGCGATCCCGTCGCTTTGGTAAGCGTCCCGCAGCTCCCTCATGCAGGTTTCGGTCTGGCTTAAATACTGGTTCTTCGTGCGGCTTTCCAAATCCCCGAGGGAAAGATAGATCGCGTCCGGCTTCCGCAAAAAGCTGTGCGCCTTCACATAAGGCACGAAATCCGGATACCAGACGGAACCGGACGCCGACACCGCGTCGGAAAACAGCTCCGTCACATACGGCGCGTACAGCGCGAACAGCCCGCCCATGGAATACCCGGCTATGACGCGGCGCGGCGGCGTGCCGACCCGCTCCTCGATAAATGGGACGACCTGCTCTTCCAGGCAGCGGGCGTACCGATCCGCCTCGCCCGTAAAATGGTCATCCGCGGAAACAACCGGATCGTGCGCCCACGGCGAAAGTTCCTCGTCCCACCGCAGCCCCGTGACCGAGACAAGGTGGAACGGCCCGCATCCGAGCTTCTCGCACTGCCGCAAAACCGCCTCGCCCGCTTCCGCGTACATGCTGGCATAGACGACGGGGACGCCGTCGCGCCCGTTCCGATAAAGGGCGACCTGCTTTCCGTCTATCACTGTCTTTTCCATCTCTTTCATGACGATCCTCCTCTATGTCTAATGATAACAGCGGCCTTCCTATAATCTCATATAGCCGCGCATCTCCCGAAATCCCAGCCTTTCGTACAGCGCGCGCCCGCTTTCCGAAGTCTCAAGATATATCTTCCCTGCGCCCCATTCCCGCGCGCGGCGCGCTAAAAAGCAAACGACCGCGCGTCCCACGCCGTTCCTACGGTACGCCTCCCTGGTATAGATGTTCATCAGATACACGCATTTCCCGTCCGGGTTGTCCGGCGAGGGCATTTCCCGCTGAAGGCAAAGCCCGCCGCACCCTGCAACCGCGCCGTCCAGCTCCGCGAAGACGGCGATATGCCCGCCGCTTGGGATCGCTTCCTGATAATACTCCCGATTCGCCCGGGCAAGGCGTTCCAGCCCTTCCGTTTCCGGGATGCAAAAAACATGGCGCAGGACTTCCATCCGCCATTCCACAAGTTCCTCCAGCTCTCCAAGGGAAGCCTGCCTGATCACAAGGCCCATTTCAGACGATCGCTCCTTCCTTCATGACGACCGGAAGCGCCCCGCCGTCCACTTTCCCGTTCGCGTTCAGCGGAAGCGCGTCCATCCGTACAAAAAATTCCGGGATCATATAGCCCGGCAAGAACCGCGCCATCTCGTTTCGCAAATCTGACAATTTGGCCTCCGGCCGCCTCAAAACGACATACGCGACCAGGTACGAAAGGCCCTGCTCGTCCGCGTACGGCCTGACGGCCGCTTCCAAGACCCCGGGGCATCCGCACAGCACGCTCTCAACCTCGGCAGGCTCCACCCGCTTGCCGAGGATCATCACCTGCGTGTCCTTCCTGTGCAAAAAAGCGATATTCCCGTCGGGCAAAAAATATCCAAGATCCCCGCTCCGGTACAGAACCGAGCCGTCCGGCCGGGCGACGAATGCCTGGTTCTCCTCTTCCCTGTCCCCGACATATCCGGCAGACACCCCCGCCCCCAAAATGCAGATCTCCCCCGTCTCGCCAGGCCCCACGGGCGCAAGTCCCTCGTCTAAGATCTCGATCTGAACGCCCGCTATGGGCTTGCCGACGGGATAAGAGCCGTCGAAAAGGGGCACGCCGCCGCAACGGTAATAAGACGCGCACACCGTAGTTTCCGACGGGCCGTATGTATTGTACACTTCCACTTTCCCGACCAGGTTCGAGACATAACCCGCGCGCAGCACATCGCCGCCGCTGATCAAAAGCCGCAGGCTTTTCGGGATCTGCGGCAGGCGGTTCATCTCCAGCAGAAGGTACGGGAAGGCGCTGATCTGCGTCACATGATTCCTCTCGACAAACTCCATGAGGGAGCGGATGTTTTTTTTATCCCGCTCGGACGGGATCGCCAGCACGGCGCCGGAGAGAAGCGTGGGGAATACCTCTTCCACAAATATGTCGAACGAGCAGACGGAGTATTGGAGCATCACATCGTCCGCGCCCGGATGGAATTCCGCCTGGAACGCCCTGACATAATTGCAGACGTTGCGGTTGCGGACGGCAACGCCCTTCGGCTTCCCCGTGGAACCGGAAGTATATAAGACATAGGCCAGCCCCTCCGGCGAAGCGGACGCGCCGACCGAGACGTCCTCCGCCTCCATGCCGGGATCCACGCATACGCAGGGAAGATCCCCCGCTTTTTCCCGGTAAGCGCGGTTCGCGATCATCGCCTCCGCGCCCGCGTCCTCCATCATGAACCGGATCCGTTCCCGCGGAAAAAACGGCTCTGCCGGGACATAAGCCTTCCCCGTCTTTAAGACCGCAAAAATGGCGGCGACCATCTCAACGGAATGATCCATCAAGATCCCCACCCTGCGCGCCCCCGCCGGGATCTTCGCCGCGACTGTGTCGATCAGCCGCCCAAATTCCGCCCGGGTAAGGCTCCGTTCCCCGTCAAGCAAAGCGACGGCGTCCGGGGCCTCCGCTATCTTATCCCGCAAGATCTCATAAATCACATTCTGCTCCATACGCCTCTCCTTCTCGTTTCCGTCACTTTTTTCCATAATCGTCCAAAAAATGGCGGCGTTCCCCGTGACGCTTGTAAGCGATCACCGTATCCAGGTTCACATTCTCAACGCTTTTGAAAATATTCGCTTCCACATACGGGTTCGTTTTCTTCAAGCCCGCGATCAGCTTCTTCACCTCCAGGCGCTTCGACACGCTCGTGCCGTCCTCCCGGCAGCTTGAGCAGTTATCCGTAAAATGGCAGGCGCACTGCAGAAAATACAGGCCGTTATAGTCCCGCCACCGCACGATGTCGGCCTCCCGGATCAGGTACATGGGGCGGATCAGCTCCATCCCCGCAAAATTCGTGCTGCGCAGCTTCGGCATCATCGTCTGCACCTGTCCGCCATAGAGCATCCCCATCAAGATCGTCTCAATGACGTCGTCGTAATGATGCCCCAGCGCGATCTTGTTGCAGCCGAGCTTCTGCGCCTCGCTGTACAGGTATCCGCGCCGCATCCGCGCGCATAAGTAGCACGGGGATTTCCCCACCGTATCCACCGCGTCAAAAATACCGGACTCAAACACCGTGACCGGAAGCCCCATCAGCCTGGCGTTCTTCTCGATCATGTCCCGGTTTTCCCTGCTGTATCCGGGATCCATCGCCAAAAAAGTCAGCTCGAACGGGAACTTGTTGTGCTTTTTCAGCTCCTGGAACAGCTTCGCCATGAGCATCGAATCCTTCCCGCCGGAAATGCAGACCGCGATATGGTCGCCCTCCTCCACCAGCTCGTACGTCCGAACCGCCTTCGCGAATTTCGAGAACAATTCCTTGTGGAACTTCTTCTGGATGCTCTTCTCGATCCGTTCCAAACGCTCCTTTTCCTCCTGCCCGCCTTCCCGCATCTTCTCCGCCAGGAACGCGTAGTACCCGCCCGCCAGGGAATACGCGTCGTATCCCTTTTCGCGCAGCAAAAGGGCCGCCTCCCTGCTGGCCGTCCCTTTTCTGCAATAAACGACTTGTTTTTTCTCCAAGGATAGCTCCCCCAGCCTGGATCCCAAGCTGCGAAGCGGGATGTTCCTCGCCCCCGGCATCTTGCCGTAGGCCGCCGCATCCTCCTCGCGCACGTCGATCAGCTCGTAGCTTCCTTTTTCCCACAGCCCCAATTCCCCGACCGTGATCTCCATCTCTTCCGGCATAGTCCCTCCCGTCTCTTTTCTCAAAGCGCGCGGCCTGCCACACCTGCTTCCGCAAAATCCCACTACGCTCACAGCGCGCGCGGCCTCTTCAAAAATTCCCCATTACGCTCAAAGCGCGCGGCCTGCCACACCTGCTTCCGCAAAATCCCGCTACGCTCACAGCGCGCACGGCTGCCTCCGGTATTCCGCCGCGTTTTCCGAAACGCTCCTGATATCCGCCGCGCGCCCGCACACCCTGCACGCCTCGTTTTTCTTTGGGATCCCCACGATCCGGCTCTGCATCGTAAGCCCGTCCAGGACATAAAGCTTCCCGGTCAGCAGCTCCCCGATCCCCGCAAGATACTTGACCGCCTCAAGCGCCTGCACGCTCCCGACGATCCCGGCCAGCGCGCCGATGACTCCAACCTGTGAGCAATTGGGGACGTCCCCGCCCCGGGGGATCTCCTCAAATATGCAGCGGTAGCAGGGGCCGCGCCCCGGGACGTACGTGAACGCCTGCCCCTGGAACCCCAAAATGCCCGCATGGCAAAATGCTTTCCTTTGCAGGACGCACACGTCGTTCAGCAAAAATTTCGTCTCGAAATTATCCGAGGCGTCGATGACAAAATCATACGTCCGGACGATCTCCTCCGCGTTTTCCGGGGAGAAAAATTCCTGGTACGCCCGGACCTTGATCTGATCATTGAGCCGCTCCAGCCTCCGTTTGGCGGACAGCGCCTTATTCATCCCGACCCCGTCCGTGTCATGTATGACCTGCCGCTGCAGGTTGGAAAGGCTGACGGCGTCCGCGTCCACGATCCCGATCTCCCCTATGCCCGCCCCCGCGAGGTACAGGGCGGCTGGCGCGCCAAGCCCCCCGGCCCCGACGATCAGCGCCTTCGACTGCTTGAGCCGCTTCTGCCCGGACGTCCCAAGCTGCGGCAGGATCATCTGCCTGTCGTACCGTTCCAGCTCCTGCCGCGAGAAGCCCGTCCCCTTCTGGCGCAGCCATTCCCGGAACCCGCCTTTTAAGTTGTACGCCTCATATCCCTGCTTTTGCAGCCCTTCCGCGATCTTGCGGCTCTCCTCCCCGTACGTGCAGTAAGCCACGATCTTCTTCCCGGAAAAAGAGGGGGGCGGCTCCTCCCCCTTTCGGTAACACGCCGCGCCGTCGATATGCCCATGCCCGTACGCGGCCTCGCCCCTGGTATCCAGATAGAGGAACGAGCCTTCCTCCCATTTCCCGATCTGCTCCAATGTCACGTCCAACCGATCATCCCTCCCGTATTTCCGCTTTCCAAAACGCCGCTTACGATGCTCTTACGCTTCCTTATAAATATTCGTCGACAGGTACTTAAACGCGTTGTCCGCGCAGATCGCCACGATCGTCTTTCCTTCCGCCTCTTTGCGCCTCGCGACGTCCGCGGCTACCTTAATGGCCGCCGCGGCGGACTGCCCCAGGAAGATCCCGTCCGTCTTTACCAGCTCCCTGCCCGCCGCGTACGCGTCGTCCGCGTTCACTTCCACGCATTCGTCGTATTGGAAGCCATATTCCTCAAAATAACGGATCTCCCGCTCCTTTGGCACATGATGGAACGCAAGCACGCCGTCCAAGGTGTTCCGCTCCGGATACCGATTGTCCTTTAAGGACTCCGGCGCGGGCTGCACGCCGATCACCTTCACGTTTGGGTTCTTCTCTTTCAAATATTTCCCGATCCCGACCAGCGAGCCGCCTGTCCCGACCAGCGCGACGAGGTAGTCCACCTTCCCTTCGGCCGCTTCCCAGATCTCCGGCCCGGTCGTCGCGATGTGCGCGTTCGGGTTCTCCGGATTCCGGCCCTGGTTGATGTAATACCAGCCGCGCGCGTCCGCGTATTTTTGCAGCAGGCTGTAAAACTCGTCAAACGCCAGCCCTTTCTCCGCGATCAGCTCCGGCACGCCCGGGACGTCCTTAAATTCCAGGAATATCACGCCGTACGCCTTTAAGATCTGCGTCCGCTCCTCCGAGACGCCCGGCTGCAGCACGACCGCGAATTTGTAGCCCAGCGCGTTCGCATACGCGGCAAGCGCGATCCCCGTGTTCCCGCTGCTAAAATCCAGGATGGTATCGCCCGGCTTGATCTCGCCGCGCGCCTGCGCGTCCTGGATCATCGCCAGCGCCGCGCGGTCCTTCACCGAGCCGGACGGGTTGAAATATTCCAATTTCGCAAGCACCCGGGCCTTCAGGCCGTTCTTCTTCTCATAATTCGTAACCTCGACTAACGGGGTCTCCCCCACCAATTCCGCAATGGAGCGGTATACCTTTCGTTCTGCCATTTTCCTTTCCCTCCTTACTGAAACTGATCGTATTCGACCGTCTGGATCCATTCCTGCCCTTCCAGGGCCGCGGCCAGGGACAGCAGGCTCCATGCGTTCCCGGCGGTTCCGATATACAGCCCGGTATAGCTATGCACATTGTCCGGGATCGTCCGCCACCAGTTGCCGTACCAGCGCCGCTCTTCCTGCTGCCCGTATAAGTCCGCGCCGTCCCCGACATAGGACTGGCCGATCACCGTCCGGGCCGCCCGCCTCGCATACTTCAAAAACTCTTCCTCGCCCGTCAGCCGATACGCCGACACGAAATGCTCCAACAGCCCCGGCGTCCCGCAGCACAGAGCCTGGCTCGGCCAATAGCCCCTTGAGAAATGCTCCGGCGCGCCCGCCTCGATGATGCCCCGCGACAGCCGCTTTACCCAATCGAGGTACTCCGCCTGCCCCGTGATCCGGTACAAGGCCTGGAACAAAAGAGACGCCCCGCCGGGCCGTGGCACCAGCTCAAATAGTAAAACTCCGTGGATGGGCCGCGCTCTAAGCTGTCCAAATAAGGAACCAGCGCCGCCTCGTCGTCCCCGACGGCGATTCCCTCGATGTAGCGCGCCGCGTCGGCCGCCGCGTCCAGATAACGCTGTTCTCCCGCCGCCTGGTACAGTATGGCGTAGATCCAGCCGACGCCTGCCGTCCCGTGCGCCATGTTGACCCAGAAGACGTCCTTTGGAAAATCAATGGCCGTAAGATCCACGACGTTCCATTAACGCCCTCCGCGCGGCGCGGGCGCGGCTTTCGTAAGCAGGAAATCTCCAAAGGACTTCGCCGCGTCCAGATATTTCCCGTCCCCGGACAGCTCCCAGGCGGAAATCAGATGGATCACAAACCCGGCGTCCCCGCACAAGTCGTTCTGTCCGCTCCAATAGATCCCGTCCTCAGACTGCCGCGCCGCCGCCAAAAGGCCGTCCATCACCTTCAACACATAGGCCTTATAGCGCTCTTCCCCGGTGACGTCATACAGCTTGCGCGCCAAATACGCCCATCCGGTCGGACCGTTGTAGAACCCGATCTCCCAGCCCGGCATATTTTTCACATGGACCAGCTTATCCTTCCGCTCTTTTTTCCGGCCCAGGATCTTCTGGTAAAATCCCTCTCCCACGTCCAGCGTCATGAGATGGCCCGCGGCCGCCCGCGCCTCCTCCAGGTACGCTTCCTTCCCCGTCGCCTGGTACAAGCGCAGGTAAAACAGCCCGATCCCCGCCGAGCCGCCGTAAAGGGCCGTCGGGGTCAGCATCGGGTAATCAGAAAAATCCTCGTCCGAATCCGGGCTTTGCTCCCAGACTTTCCCGCCCGGAGCCGGAAGCTCCGTCGTCTTGATCCACTTCGCGGCCTGCTCCGCTATCTTCACATAGTCCTGCGCGCCGTAATGATGAAATAAAAGATTCCTTGCCATTTCTTTTCCACATCCTCCCTATTTTTCATAGGGAAATCTTACCATATCCGGCGGCGTCCTGTAAAATTGAAACCTTTTATTGCGCGTTATAGGTTTCCCTTATAACGCGCGGCCCTTCGCGTTTTTCCATTCCGCGCGGCGTCCCGCATACCGTTCCTCGCGCTTTCGCGCGGCGCCCCCTCACGCCTTGTTTTTCAGGAACATGATGAGCGCGGCCCCGAAAATGACCAGATAGCCCACGAAGCTCATCCAGTCCGGGACCTCGCCTAAGAACAGGAACCCCCAGAGCGCGGAAAAGAGGATCTGCGTATAATCGTAGATGGAGATCTCCTTCGCCGGGGCGTGGGCGTAGGCCGCCGTGATCGAGAACTGCCCGCCGGACGCCGCAAGCCCCGCCAAAAGCAGGCACCCGACCTGCCAGGGCTGCATCGGCGTATATTGGAAGATGCAGTACGGCAGCGATACGCAGCAGGAAAACGCCGAAAAGAAAAAGACGATGAACGGCCCCTTTACCCCGTGGCCGCTCAAGATCCGCACCATCGTATAGGCGACGCCCGCCCCCAGGCCCCCGATCAGGCCGATCAGTGCCGGGAACGCCACGATGCTGCCCATTCCCGGGCGCACGATGAACAGCGTCCCCACGAACGCCGCGATCACGCACATCACCTGGTACGGGGCGGCTTTTTCCTTCAGCAGGAAATACGAAAAAATGATGGCAAAAAACGGCGAGAGCTTATTGAGCATGTTCGCGTCCGACAGCGCGAGGTGGTCGATCGCATAAAAATTACAGAAAAGCCCCACCGAGCCAAACGCGGCCCGCAGGAAAAGGTAGGGATAATCGCCTTTCCCGGGCCAGTGTTCCCGCCTGCCCTTCACCAGGATCACGAACGAAAAGATCAGCGCGACAAAATTGCGGAAAAATCCCTTCTGCATCGAGGGGATATCCCCGGAAAGCCGCACGAACAGGCTCATCAGAGAAAAGCAAAACGCAGACAGCAGGATATAATAAATCCCTTTATTCTTTCCAGACATAACTAAGCCTCCCGGAGATTTATTATAACACTCGCCGCCAAAAACGCAACTTTTTTCTTGCGCAAAAAAAGAAGCAAAAAAAGAGGGGGAAATCCATTTCCCGGACTTCCCTCCCCACAGCCGCCCCGCTTAGGGCAGCTTCTTTGCCAAACTATTGTTATTTTTCCGCCAATTCCGCCTTTAACGCTTCCGTCAGGGCCGGGACGATCTTATGCAGGTCGCCTACGATCCCATAATCAGCCACGTCGAAGATCGGTGCGTCCTCATCCTTGTTGATCGCGATGATGATATCGGACTCTTCCATGCCCGCAACGTGCTGGATCGCGCCGGAAATGCCGATCGCGAAATATACGTTCGGGCGGACGGTCTTGCCTGTCTGCCCTACCTGCAGATCCTGCGGAAGCCATCCGTTCTCCACTACCGCGCGGGAGCAGCTTACCGTGCCGCCGATCACCGCCGCGAGATCCTTCAGTTCCTGGAAGTTCTCCGCGCTTCCTACGCCGCGGCCGCCGGACACGAGGATCTTCGCATCCATGATATTCTCCGTCTCTTTTACAGCCTTTACGACTTTGAGGATCTCCACGTATTTGTCATTCGGCGTAAAGCCCGGGTTGTACTCTACCACATTTGCCTTCGCGCCCTTGACCGGCTCGATCTTCTGCATAACGCCGGGACGTACCGTCGCCATCTGCGGGCGGTTGTTCGGGCAGGCGATGGTAGCGATCGTGTTGCCGCCAAACGCCGGACGCGTCATCAGAAGCTGGTTATGCTTCTGCTCGTCTTCCTTGCCCGGAACCGGATTCAGCGGGAAATCGCCGATCTCAAGCATCGTGCAGTCCGCCGTAAGCCCCGTCTGCACCCTCGCGGACACGCGCGGGCCGAGGTCGCGGCCGATCGCCGTAGCGCCCACCAGCATGATCTCCGGCTTGTATTCATTGATGACGGACGCCAGCGCGTGCGTATACGGCTCCGTCCTGTACTCCTTCAATTCCGGGTCGTCCACAACGATCACTTTGTCCGCGCCATACTCCGCCAACTGGTCCGCCAGGCCCTTCACGCCGGAGCCGATCAGCACGGCCGTCACGTCAGTATTCAAATCTTTCGCCAAGTCTTTTGCCTTGCCAAGCAATTCAAAAGCGATCCCGCTTAATTCATTATCTACCTGCTGTGCAAAGACATACACTCCCTTATATGCTTCTAAACCCATTTTTTTCACCACTTTCCTCATTTTTGCGGATCTTCGCAATCCATATGATTTTTATCAATGCTTTCTTAGATCACGTGTTTCTCTTTTAATTTCCCTACGATGTAAGCGACTGCCTCTTCCGGGCTGTCCGGGATGGTCTTCTCGCCCGCGCCCTTCTTCACTTTGTCAGACGCTTTCGCGATCTTCGTGGGGGAGCCGTTCAGGCCCAGGTTGGAATCGTCAACGTCCTTCAGATCCGGCCTGCCCCATACGGTCACTTCCTTGTCATATGCGTCGAAGATCCCGCCCGGCGTCATGTAACGCGGCTCGTTCAATTCAGAAAGGGCGGTGATCAGGCACGGCATCTTCACCTTCAGCTCATGATACCGATCCTCATACTGGCGCTGCACGATCACATAGTCCCCGTCGATCTTGATGTCCTGCGCATAGGAGATCACAGGGATATCCAAATGCTCGGAAATCTGCGGGCCGACCTGCGCCGTGTCGCCGTCGATCGCCTGGCGTCCGGTGATGATCAGGTCATATTCCAGGTTGCGGATCGCGCCCGCGATAGTCGTGGAGGTAGCCCATGTGTCGGCTCCGCCCAGTACCCTGTCTGTCACGAGGATCCCCTTGTCCGCGCCCATTGCCATTGCCTCGCGAAGCACCTCATCCGCCTTCGGAAGGCCCATTGTAAGCACGGTGACTTCCGCGCCATACTGCTCCTTTAACCTAAGCGCGGCTTCCAGCCCGGCCTTGTCATCCGGATTCATGATCGAAAGCATTGCGCCCCTGTCCAGAGTACCATCTGGATTGAACTTAACTCCGCCTTTGGTATCTGGCACCTGTTTTATACATACGACGATTTTCACGGTAATTCACTCCTTATTTTTATTTTTTTATTCGTAAGCCCGTTCTCCTCTTATCCTGCGGCTATTTCAGCAACGCGCCGGAAATGACCATGCGCTGAACCTCGGAGGTCCCTTCGTAGATCTCCGTAATCTTCGCGTCGCGCATCATGCGCTCCACATCGTACTCCCTGATGTAGCCGTATCCGCCGAACAACTGAACGCACTTTGTCGTCACTTCCATCGCAACTTCCGCCGCGAATAATTTCGCCTTTGCCGCCTCTACGGAATAAACCTTCTGGGACGCTTTCGCCATTGCGGCCCTGTATACCAGCATCTGCGCCGCCTCTACCTTTGTCGCAAGGTCAGCCAGCGTGAACTGCGTATTCTGCTGCGCCGCGATGGAGCGGCCGAACTGCTTCCTCTCTTTCGTATAAGCGATGGTCGCCTCCAGCGCGCCTTCCGCGATCCCAAGCGCCTGAGCGGCGATTCCGATCCGCCCGCCGTCCAACGTGTGCATCGCGATCGGGAAACCCCTGCCCTGCGGCCCTAAGAGGTTATCCTTCGGGATCCTGCAGTCTTCAAAGATCAGTTCATATGTAGAGGAGCCGCGGATACCCATCTTCTTTTCCTTCGTGCCGAAGGAGAATCCCGGCGTTCCTTTTTCTACGATAAATGCAGAGAATGACTTTTTCTTCCTTCCCCTTGCGTCCACTTTCACGTCCGTAACGGCGATCACGATATACACGTCCGCTTCCTTCCCGTTCGTGATGAAGCACTTCGAGCCGTTCAGGACCCATTCTTCGCCGTCCAATACGGCCTTCGTCTGGCAGCCCTGCGCGTCCGTCCCCGCGCCCGGCTCCGTCAGCGCGAACGCGCCGAGCTTCTCGCCGCTCGCCAGCGGGACAAGATATTTCTGCTTCTGCTCTTCCGTGCCGTAAGTCTGGATCGGGTCGCAGCACAGGGAGGTATGCGCGGAAACGATAACGCCTGTCGTGCCGCAGACTTTTGACAATTCCTCCACGCACATCACGTAAGTCAGCGGGTCGCATCCCTGTCCGCCGTATTCCTTCGGGATCGGGATCCCCATGAACCCTAATTTCTGCATCTTCTCCACTGTTCCTCTTGGGAATTTCTCCGTCTCGTCAACTTCCTGGGCAAGAGGCTTTACTTCATTCTCGGCAAACTCTTTGAACAGAGTCCTTGCCATTTCATGTTTTTTATCTAAAGAAAAATCCATGATACCTTTCCTCCAAACTTTCTTAATTTTCACATTTTCTGCAAAGGCGCCCGCGTTTTGTCCCGGCAGGCGCCTGTATGCCAATTCTCATGATCCCGCGCCGGGCAGGCGTCTTTATTTCCGATAATCGTAGAAGCCGATCCCGGTCTTCTGCCCTAATTTGCCTGCGCGCACCATCTTCTTCAGCAACGGATGCGGACGGTACTTCGGATCGCCCGTCTCGTCATACAATACGTTCATGATCGCAAGGCAGATGTCCAGGCCGACCAGGTCGCCTAACGCCAGCGGCCCCATCGGATGGTTCGCGCCCAGCTTCATCGCCGTGTCGATGCCTTCCACGGAAGCGACGCCGTCCGCATAAATGCCGACCGCCTCGTTGATCATCGGGATCAGGATCCGGTTTACGACGAAGCCCGCCGCCTCGTTCACCTCTACCGGGGTCTTGCCGATCTCTTCCGCGATCTTCACGATCTTATCTTTCATGTCGTCCGGGGTGTTCTCGCCCTTGATGACCTCAACCAGCCTCATGACGGGAGCCGGGTTGAAGAAATGCATCCCGATGACCGGACGGTCAAGCCCCGCGCCGATCTCCGTGATGGAAAGGGAAGACGTGTTCGTCGCGAACATGCAGTCCTTCTTCACGATGTCCTGCAGCTCCTTGAACGTCTGCTTCTTCACGTCCATCACTTCCAGAGCCGCCTCCACGATCAAGTCGCAGTCGCCGCAGATCTCTTTCGTGCCTGTCGTGATCTTTGCCAGGACCGCGTCCGCAGCCGCCTGATCCATCTTGCCTTTCGCGATCCTCTTCTCAAAACCTTTCGCGATCTTGTTCTTGCCATTTGCCGCAAATTCATTGTTGATATCGCATAAAAATACCTCGTACCCGTCTGTCTGCGCAAATGCCTGTGCGATCCCGGAACCCATGGTCCCGGCCCCAATAACGCCAACTTTCATGATTATCCTCCTTTGATCTCATCCTGCGGCCTGCTGCCGCGTGCTGTTTGACTGACATCCGCGGCCCGCGGGCCGCGGCTTTTCCTCTAAATTAATCCCTCTCTACGATGGTCGCGCATCCCATGCCGCCGCCGATGCAAAGGGTCGCGAGGCCTTTCTTCGCATCCCTGCGCGCCATCTCGTGCAGCAGCGTCACGAGGATGCGGCATCCGCTCGCCCCAACCGGATGGCCGAGCGCGATCGCGCCGCCGTTGACATTCACCTTGCTCATGTCAAAATTCAGTTCTTTCGCGACTGCTATGGACTGCGCCGCGAACGCCTCGTTCGCCTCTACCAGATCCATGTCGTCAATGGTCAGGCCCGTCTTCTCGAATACTTTCTTCGTCGCAGCGACCGGGCCGACGCCCATGATAGCCGGATCCACGCCGCCGAGCGCGCCCGCTACGAACGTCGCCATCGGCTTAACGCCCAATTCTTTCGCCTTCTCCTCGCTCATGACAACGATCGCCGCCGCGCCGTCGTTGATGCCGGAAGCGTTCGCCGCCGTAACGATCCCGTCCGGCTTGAACGCCGGGCGCAGCTTCGCGATGCTCTCCGCCGTCGTCCCCGGGCGCGGTCCCTCGTCCTGATCAACGGTCACGGTCTTCTTCTTCTGCTTTACTTCTACCGGGACGATCTCGTCCTTGAACTTGCCTTCCGCCATCGCCTTCTCGCATTTCTGCTGGGAAGCCGCCGCGAACTCGTCCAGATCCTGCCTTGTCAGGCCCCATTTTTCCGCTACGTTTTCTGCGGTGATGCCCATGTGGTACTGGTTGAACGCATCCCACAATGCGTCGTTGACCATGGTGTCCACCAGGGTCGCGTTATTCATCCTGTATCCATAACGCCCCTGCATCATCGCATACGGAGCCATGGACATATTCTCCATGCCGCCCGCCACTACGATGTCCGCGTCGCCCGCCTGGATCATCTGCGCCGCCATGTTGACGCAGTTCAAACCGGAGCCGCATACCACGTTCACCGTGACCGCCGGGGTCTCGACCGGAAGCCCTGCCTTGATGGACGCCTGGCGCGCCACGTTCTGCCCAAGGCCCGCCTGGATGACGCAGCCCATGTACACATGGTCTACCTTGTCCGCCGGAACACCAGCCCGGCTCAGCGCCTCTTTGATCACGATCGATCCCAATACCGGAGCCGGGGTCGTGCTAAGCCCCCCGCCCATCGTTCCGATTGCAGTACGGCACGCGCCTGCCAAAACCACTTTTTTTGCCATTTTTTTCGTCTCCTTTAACAAATTTTTTCTTTCCAGATAGCAATATCCTAGCATATTTCACTGCCAATTGCAAGGATTATCCACATTTTTTCCACATCCGCGGCAACAGTCCAGCCTTCGGCTTCTCCGTTACGGAATCCGGCTCATTTCAAGTTTGCCTTCGGCTTCTCCGTTACAAAAAGCAGCCGCTCAGCCCTGCGGATTCCCTGTCCCGCAAAGCTTCCTCATTGGAAATACGCGACCTTCCCAGCCTGCCGGAGCCCGTTGAGGTTAAGAATGGTCCCGCAAAGCTTCCTCATTGGAAATACGCGACGCCGCTCTCGAACAGCTTCATGTCCTGCTCGCCGTATATGTTGAGCGCCACCCCGTCGCCGCGCCGCTCGGCATGCGCCATCTTGCCAAGCACGCGCCCGTCCGGGCTTGTGATCCCCTCGACCGCCCGGTAAGAGCCGTTGACGTTCCACTCCCCGTCCATCGTCGGCGCGCCGCTTTCCGTAACATACCGGGTCGCCACCTGCCCGTTCTCAAACAGCCTGTCCAGCCACTCCGCGGAAGCGACGAACCGCCCCTCGCCGTGGGAAGCCGGGCTGCAGTATGTCTTCCCCAGCTCCGCCTGCGCCAGCCACGGGGACTTGTCCGACACGACTTTCGTATAGGCCATCTTCGAGACATGGCGCCCGATCGTGTTGTAAGTGAGCGTCGGGGAATCCGCGCCCTGCTGGCGGATCTCGCCGTACGGCACGAGGCCCAGCTTCACCAGAGCCTGGAAGCCGTTGCAGATGCCGAGCATCAGCCCGTCGCGCTCATTTAACAGCTTGCCGACGGCCTCCTCCATCTTCGCGTTGCGGAACGCCGTCGCGAAAAACTTCGCGCTCCCTTCCGGCTCGTCCCCCGCAGAAAATCCGCCCGGGAACATGACGATCTGGGACTGCCCGATCTCCTTCGCGAACACGTCCACGGAATCCCGGATGTCCGCCGCGCCCAGGTTCCGGAACACCCGCACCGCGACGTCCGCCCCCGCGCGCTCAAACGCCTTCGCGCTGTCATACTCGCAGTTCGTCCCCGGGAATACCGGGATGAACACGCGCGGCCGCGCCACTTTGTGGCGGCACAGGTAAACGTTCCCCGCCCGGAACGTCTCGTCCTTCAGCTCCTCTTCCTCGGCGGGCGCGACGCTCGGGAACACCTTCTCCAGCGTCCCGGTCCATGCGCGGAGCGCCTCGTCCATGGAGATCTCCATATCGCCGTGGCAAAATTTCCCGTCGCCGCGCGTTTCCCCGACCGTCCGGCAGAAGCCGCCCGCATCCAGCCCGCTTTCCTCGGACTCTTCCCGATATTCTTCCATCGCCTTCCTTACGGCCTCTTCCACGAGGGCTTCCTTCCCCGCCGGGACCTCAGCCAGCAGGTTCCCGATCTGCGGAGCGAACAGCTCCTCCGCCGCAAGCCCGGCGTCGAAGGCGACGCCCAGCTTGTTGCCGAACGCCATCTTGCTGGCCGCCGCCGCAAGCCCCTTCCCGTCCAGCGCGTAAGCCGACACGATCGCCCCCTGCGCGGTCAGGCTCCGGACGGCCCCGTACAATTTCATGGCCTGCCCGTAAACCGGAAGCTCATACTTGTCCATCGCCACTTTCAGCAGCATCAGCCTGTTCCCCGCGCGCTTTAACTCGGGCGTGACGACGTCCTGCGTCTTTGCGACGTCCACTGCGAAGGAAACGAGCGTCGGCGGCACGTCGATCTCATTAAACGTCCCGGACATGGAGTCCTTCCCGCCGATGGACGGAAGACCGAACCCGATCTGCGCGCTGTACGCGCCAAGCAAAGCCGCAACCGGCTGGCTCCAGCGCCTTGGATCCTCGCTCATCCTGCGGAAATACTCCTGGAACGTGAAGCGGATCTTCCGGCAGTCGCCGCCCGACGCGGCGATCTTCGCCACTGATTCCAGCACGGCGTAGGCCGCGCCGTGGTACGGGCTCCAGGAGGAAAGGTACGGGTCAAACCCATATGCCATCATCGTGACGGCGTCGCATGTCCCGCGCGCCACAGGGAGCTTCGCCACCATGCTCTGCGTCTCCGTCAACTGGTACTTCCCGCCGTAAGGCATCAGCACGCTGCCTGCGCCGATCGAGCTGTCGAACATCTCCACCAAGCCCTTCTGGGAGCATACGTTCAAGTCGGCAAGCGTGGCCAGCCACGCCTTCTTCTCATCGCCCGCCTTGAGCGCCTCGGCCGCCGCCGGGATCTCGATCTTGCCAAAGAAACTGTCCTCCTTCGACGGGATGTCCACCGCCACGTCCGTTTCCTGGTGCGCGCCGTTCGTATTCAAAAACGCCCTGGAAATGTTGACGATCTCCTTCCCGCGCCATTCCATGACAAGGCGCGGCTCCTCGGTCACTTCCGCGACCGCGACCGCCTCTAAGTTCTCCTCTTTCGCATAATCCAAGAACCGCCCCACGTCCTCCGGGGACACCACGACCGCCATGCGCTCCTGGGACTCGGAGATCGCGATCTCCGTCCCGTCCAGCCCGGCATATTTTTTCGGGACTTTGTCCAGATGGATGCGCAGCCCGTCCGCAAGCTCGCCGATTGCCACGGAAACGCCGCCCGCGCCAAAGTCGTTGCACTTCTTGATGACGTGCGCCACTTCCTCCCGGAAAAACAGCCGCTGGATCTTGCGCTCGGTCGGCGGGTTGCCCTTCTGCACTTCCGCGCCGCAGGCCGCCGTCGATTCCGTGTTGTGCGCCTTGGACGAGCCTGTCGCCCCGCCGATGCCGTCGCGCCCGGTGCGCCCGCCTAAAAGGATGATCACGTCCCCCGGGTCGGAAGACAGCCTGCGGACGGCGCGCCTCGGCGCCGCGCCCATGACCGCGCCGATCTCCATGCGCTTCGCCACGTAGTCCGGATGGTAGATCTCCTTGACGTACCCTGTCGCAAGCCCGATCTGGTTGCCGTAGGAGCTGTAGCCCTTCGCCGCCCCGCGCACCAGCTTCTTCTGCGGCAGCTTCCCTTCCAGCGTCTCTTTCACGGAAACGGTCGGATCCGCCGCCCCGGTCACGCGCATCGCCTGATAGACGTACGTGCGCCCGGACAGCGGGTCGCGGATCGCCCCGCCTAAGCAGGTCGCGGCCCCGCCGAACGGCTCGATCTCGGTCGGATGGTTATGCGTCTCGTTCTTGAAATTCACGAGCCATTCCTCCGTCCGCCCGTCCACTTCTACCGGGACCACGATGGAGCAGGCGTTGATCTCGTCCGATTCCTCCTGATCCTCCAGCTTCCCTTCTTTTTTCAGGCGCTTCATCGCCATGAGCGCCAGATCCATCAGGCAGACGAACTTGTCGCCGCGCCCCCGGTACATCTCCTCATGCGTGCGCAGGTAATCCCGGTACGACGCTTCCATCGGCTCCCGGTAAAACCCGTCGCCAAACGCCACTTCCTTCAGCTCCGTGGAGAAAGTCGTGTGGCGGCAATGGTCCGACCAGTAGGTGTCCAGCACACGGATCTCCGTCACGGACGGGTCGCGCTTCTCCTCTTCCCGGAAATAGCCCTGTATGTGCAGAAAATCCTTGTACGTCATCGCAAGGCCAAGGGAATCGTAAAGCGCGCGCAGCTCCTGCCCGTCCATCTTCCTGAACCCTTCAAAGACCTTCACGTCCTCCGGCTCCTCAAACGCATCGTCTAACGTCTTTGGCTTTTCCGATCCCGTCTCGCGGGAATCCACCGGGTTGATGCAGTGCCTCTTGATGGCGGCAAGCTGCGCATCGTCCACTTCCCCCTCGATGACATACGTCGTCGCGGAACGGACCTTCGGCTCCTCTTCCCCGTTCAGGAGCTTGACGCACTGCTCCGCGGAATCCGCCCGCTGGTCGTACTGCCCCGGCAAAAATTCCACGCTGAATGCCTGCGCGTCCCCGGCCTCAAACGTCTCCTCATAGACGTCGTCCACCGGAGGCTCCGAGAACACGGTCACTAACGCTTTCCGGTACGTCTCGTCCGAGATATGCTCCATGTCGTAACGGACAAGCTCCCGCACCCCTGTCACGCCCTTGATCCCCAGATAGCCCCGGATCTCTGAGAGCAGCTCCTTCGCCTGCACTGCGAACGCAGGCTTCTTCTCCACATAGATTCGTCTTACGTTGTCCATAACTACCTCCTGGCCCCGCCTTTTTCTTTGTATGCGCTTTTTTACTTTTTATTTATGTTCTGTTCACGATTTATTCATATTCGCCTGCTATAGTAAGATTATGTTTTTCATGACTCTTTGGTTTCATGTTTTTACCAAAAAATCTTCATAATGGCCTCGGCTTCCTGCCTCGCGCAGCCGCCGGGGCCCTCCTCATCTTACGGCCCCCTCAGACGTCCTCGATCTGCCAGTCGATCGGCCCGGCTCCGTTGGCGGCCAAAAACTCATTCGCCTTGCTAAAATGCCTGCACCCGAAAAATCCCCGGTACGCGGAGAGCGGGCTGGGATGCGGTGCCTTCAAGATCAAGTGCTTCGGGTTTGTCAGCATCGGGATCTTGCTCTGCGCCGGCTTGCCCCAAAGCATATAGACAATGGGGCGGTCCTGCGCGTTCACCGCGTGGATGATCGCGTCCGTGAACTGCTCCCATCCCTTCCCCTGATGGGAATTGGCCTGGTGCGCCCGGACGGTCAGCACGGTATTCAGCATCAGCACGCCCTGCTCCGCCCATTTCACCAGATAGCCGTTGTTCGGGATCCGGCAGCCCAGATCGTCGTGCAATTCCTGGTAGATGTTCACGAGCGAAGGCGGGATTTCCACCTCCGGCTTCACGGAAAAGCAAAGCCCGTGCGCCTGCCCCTCGTTGTGGTACGGATCCTGTCCCAGGATCAGCGCCTTCACCTTGCGAAGCGGCGTCAGGTGCATCGCGTTGAAGATATCGTCCGCCGGGGGATAAATGACCCGCGTGCTGTACTCTTCCCTGACAAATTTATAGAGGCTCGCGTAATAGGGCTTCTTAAATTCCCCCGCCATCGCCTCGGCCCAATCGTTCTCCAACATTCCCATCGCATCCCGCTCCTCTCCGCGCGCCCTGTGCCTGATAACAAGAATGCTGCTGCAAAATGCGCCTCTCTTTTCACTTCATTTTGCAACAGCCTCACAACCTTACCGGCACGCCTTCCCGCGCCAGGTACTTTTTCAATTCCAAAATCTCCAATTCCTTATAATGGAACAAGGAAGCCGCCAGCGCCGCGTCCGCGCCGCCTTCCGTCAGCGCTTCCTTAAAATGCGCCTTCGTCCCCGCGCCGCCGGACGCGATCACCGGGATGGACACGCTGCCTGCGACCGCGCGGGTAAGCTCCAGGTCATAGCCCGCCTTCGTGCCGTCGCAGTCCATGCTCGTGAGCAGGATCTCTCCCGCTCCCAGGCGGTCCGCCCGAACCGCCCATTCTACGGCGTCCAGCCCCGTATCGATCCGCCCGCCGTTCTTATATACGTTCCAGCCGCTCCCGTCTTCCCTGCGCTTCGCATCGATCGCGACCACCACGCACTGGCTCCCGAACTTGTCCGCCGCATCCGCGATCAGAGACGGCGTGTTGATGGCGGAAGAGTTGATGGAGATCTTGTCCGCCCCTTCCCGGAGCAGCGCCTTAAAATCCTCCACCGTGCGGATGCCGCCGCCCACCGTGAACGGGATGAACACCGTCTCCGCCACGCGCCGCACCATGTCCACGACAGTATCGCGCGCGTCGCTCGAAGCCGTGATATCCAAAAACACCACTTCATCCGCCCCGGCCTTGTCATAAGCCGCCGCCACCGCTACCGGGTCGCCCGCATCCTTCAAATTGACAAAATTCACGCCCTTCACGACGCGGCCGCCATGCACGTCCAGGCACGGGATGATCCTCTTTGTAAACATCGTCACGCCTCCCCTGCTTTTGCAAAATTGTAACCGTTCAGCCTTCGGCCTCACAGTTACGGAATCCGGCTTATTTCAAGTTTGCCTTCGGCAAAGAGCCGGATTCCCACTCGGCAAAATTTATACGTTCTTACGGACTTTGCATCAGGTGCAAAGTCCCGGGCTGAACTGTTGCGCAAAATTCTGTAAGATCCGAAGGCCGACGCCGCTGCTCTTCTCCGGATGGAACTGGCAGGCGAACACGTTCCCCTGCTCCACGGAGGCGTGGATCGTGACACCGTATTCCGCGGACGCCTTCACGATGCCCTCCTGCCTCGCCTTTAAATAGTAGGAATGCACGAAATAGACAAACGAGCCTTCCGGCACCCCTTCAAACAGCCTGCCCCCGTTCTCCAGATGCAGGGAGTTCCAGCCGATGTGTGGGATCTTAAGCCCCGGCTCCTCCGGTATGCGCAAGATGCTGCCGTCCAAGATATGCAGCCCTTCCACGCCCCCGCTCTCCTCGCTTCCCTCAAACAAAAGCTGCAGCCCCAGGCAGATGCCCAAAAACGGCTTTCCCTCTTCCGCAACCGCGCGGATGACGCGGTCCAGCCCATATTGCCGGATGCGCGCCATGGCCTCCCCAAACGCGCCGACGCCCGGAAGGATGACCTTGTCCGCCGCCAGGATCTCCTTCGGATCCCTGGTGATCCGGCACTCCTGCCCCAAAAACAGCAGTGCCTTCTCCACGCTCTTTAAATTCCCCGCATCGTAGTCAATGATCGCGATCATAGCCTCATTCCTCTTCCGTATCCAGTCCCAGCTCCTTGATCACGTCGTAAACCGCATAAGTGAAATCTTCCTTTTCACGGATGTAGTACAGCTCCCGCGCCTCGTCCGCGGTCATGCTATAATTCTTCTTCAATTCCGACGTGATCGTCTCAAGCATCTTGTCGTATTCCACCGCCGCGCCCGCCTGCGCCGCGGCCTGCGCGTTCTTGTCATACCTGCCCACGCCGATGATCAGCGCGCTGAGCGCCTCCGCGTACATCTTCCGCCCCTGGTACGTCCGGTAGCTGTTGATCGGCTGCTGCAGATATGCCGTCACCCGCGCCTTCTCGTACATCTCCAGATCCGGTTCCTTCACGTCCTCTTCCTCCGGGAGGGCGGTGTAAGCGGAAACGTAATCGCCCTGCTCATAATATTCCTCCGCCTCCGAGAAACTGGACACGTATCCGATCTGCTTGCTCACCAGGTTCACCAAGATCACGAGGGAAATGCCGACAAGCCAGATCATGAGGACCGGGCCTTTCGGGAGCGGCTTCGTCTTTACGACAGGCTTCGGCTCCTTTGGCTTTTTCTCCTTCTTGGGCTTCTCCGCCTTCGCCTGCGCCTTCTGCGCCTTCTTCTCTTCCTTTTCTTTCTTCTTCTGCGCTTTCTTCTCTTCTTTTTCCTTCTTCTTCTGAGCCTTCTTGGCTTTCGCCTCTTCCTTCTGCGCATTCTCGTCCGCCGCTAAATCGCGCAGGATGCCCATGTTCTCATCCGAGATATTCTCCAGCTCGCCCGCTTCGGGGACTGCCCCCGGGGCGGCTTCCTCCTCCCCGAACAGTGCCGTCGCGATCCGCTTGAAAAATCCCGGCTTCTCCCCTTTTTCCTTCTTCTTCTTCTTTTTCCTGCCTTTTTTGCCGCCTTCGTCTTCGTCCTCTTCCTCTTCTTCGGCCCCAAGCTCCGGCTCCAGGCCCAAATCCGCCCCCATGATGTCCTCGTCCCCGTCATTTTCCAACCCAAGCTCGTCGATCTCCGCCGCCAGGTTCCGCGCCATGATATCCAGATCCGCGTCGTCCTCCTCGGAGTCCAGCGGATCTTCCGCATGATCCTCTTCCCCCAGCCCGGAAAGCATATCCATCAGATCCTGCCCGTCCCCGTCCGTTCCCTGCGGATCGGGATCGTCCTCGTCCATCGTATTGACCATGAAATCCTGGTCGTCCTCCTGCGCGCCAAACTCCGTCCGGATGCCGTCAAGCTCCTCGTCCCCGGAATCATCTATCGATTCGTCGATCGGGAGATCCTTCTCATCGCCCAGCATGCCGTTCTTCACATTGCTCACGATGTCGTCTATGTCGTCCATATCGAAATCCATATCGAAATCCAGGTCGCCGTCCCCGTCCAGGCCGTCGTCATCGTCCCCGTCCGGGCCTTTCTGGTCCGACCTGCTCTTTTCAAACGCCTTGAGGAAATCATCGTCGCCGTCGTCCAAAAACGTGTCGGAGTCTCCGAAAAAATCGTCTTCCGTCCCTCGATCTCCCCCGTCCGGGCCATCTTCTACCCCCCGCAGCAATCGATCCAGGTAATCTTCTCTCTCGTTCAAAGATTTCACCTCCGGTATTATTCGCCCCGCGTCGCTTCCCGCCCGAACGCGTCTTTCGATCCGGGCGGCATGGCGTCTTGCACTTTTTATCATACCATACCGCCGGACATTTCACAAACACTTTTTCTTCCGTCCACGCCAAAAAGGAAGGACGGCCGCGCGATCGCCTCTAATTCTTAAAGCTGTGGATCGGGGCCGGGATCCTCCCGCCCCGGCGAACGAACGCCTCGCAGCCAAATCGGTTCACGGGCATCACGGGCGCATGGCCCAAAAGCCCGCCAAATTCCACCGTTTCCCCCACGTCCTTGCCGATCACGGGGATCAGGCGCACGGCCGTCGTCTTCTGATTGACCATGCCGATCGCCATCTCATCCGCAAGGATGCCGGAAATCGTGGAAGGCGCCGCATCGCCCGGGATCGCGATCATGTCAAGCCCGACTGAGCAGACGCAGGTCATCGCCTCTAATTTTTCCAAAGTCAGCGCGCCCGCTTCCACCGCGTCTATCATCCCCTGGTCCTCGCTGACCGGGATGAACGCGCCGCTCAATCCACCGACGTACGAGGACGCCATGATCCCGCCTTTTTTCACCTGGTCGTTCAGCAGCGCGAGGGCAGCCGTCGTCCCCGGCGCGCCCGCGCGTTCCAGCCCGATCTCCTCTAAGATCTCCGCCACGGAATCCCCGACCGCCGGGGTGGGTGCCAGCGAAAGGTCTATGATGCCGAACGGGATCCCCAGCCGCCTGCTCGCCTCCTGCGCCACCAACTGCCCGACGCGCGTGATCTTGAAGGCCGTCCGCTTGATCGTCTCGCACAGCTCCCCAAAATCCGCCCCGCGCACTTCCTCTAACGCTTTCTTCACCACGCCCGGCCCGGAAACGCCGACGTTGACCACCGCGTCGGCTTCCGTCACGCCATGGAACGCGCCCGCCATGAAGGGATTGTCGTCCGGCGCGTTGCAGAACACCACGAGCTTCGCGCAGCCCAGGGAATCGTTTTCCTTCGTGCGTTCCGCCGTCTCCCGGATGATCTCCCCCATCAGCTTCACGGCGTCCATGTCGATGCCCGTCTTCGTCGATCCCACGTTCACGGAGCTGCAGACGCGCTCCGTCTCGGCGAGCGCCTGCGGGATGGAGCGGATCAAATTCTCGTCCCCGGCCGTCATGCCCTTCGACACCAGCGCGGAATATCCCCCGATAAAATTCACGCCGACAGCCTTCGCCGCCCGGTCGAGCGTCCGGGCCACCGACACGAAATCCTCCGGCGTCCTGCAGGCCGCCTGCCCCACCAGCGCGATCGGCGTCACGGAGATCCGCTTATTCACGATCGGGATGCAGTAATTGCGCTCGATCTCGTCCCCAACCTTCACCAGATCCGCAGCGACCCCCGTGATCTTCCGGTAAATGTTGTCGTTCAGCTTCGGAAGGTCCGCGTCTATGCAGTCCAGCAGGCTGATCCCCAGCGTAATGGTGCGCACATCCAGGTTCTCCTGCTCGATCATCTTATTTGTCTCGTTCACTTCCCAGATATTTATCATCGTTCCGCTCCTTAAACCCTGTGCATTTTATTGAAGATCTCTTCCCGCTGGCACTTGATGGCCACGCCGATCTCCTCGCCGAGCTTTTCCAGCTCCTTCGCGCATTCCCCGAACGGCTTCCCGGCCCCCTTCATGTCCACGACCATCATCATGTTAAAAAAGCCCTGCACGATGGTCTGGCTGATGTCCAGCACATTGATGCCCTCGTCCGCAAGGTACGCGCACACCCTGGCTATGATGCCCACGGCGTCTTTCCCCACAACGGTAATGATCGTCCGATCCATCGTCTTTTCCATCCCTGTTCCCTCCTAAAATCTGCAATCGCCCAGCCTCTTGCTCCCGCGCGCTGCGGCGGCTCCGCTTTTCCGCTCCTCTTATCTCTTGCTGCGGCGGCTCCGCTTTTCTGCTTTTTTTATCGCGCGCTGCAGCGGCTCCGCTTTTCTGCTTTTCTTATCGCGCGCTGCGGCGGCCCGCCCTTCTGTTCCCTTACTCGCAAACTGCGGCACGGCCTCGCGCCGTGCCGCAGTCCTGAATCCTTTTCCTGCGGGCTTTGCAGTAAGCGCAAAGCCCCGGGCCAATCTGTCGCCCTATGACTCAACATCCGCGAAGGACAGCTTCGTCTGCGTCGCATTGAAGAACTCCTCCTTCGCCAATTCAAAGCAATCCAAGATCTTCGGCGAGAACAACCCGCACTCGCCGTCCATGATCATCCGCGCGGCCTCATTGACCTCGTAAGCCGCCTTGTATACGCGCTTGCTCACCAAAGCGTCGTACACGTCCGCGATCGACACCACCTGCGCCCAGATCGGGATCTCCTCCCCGACCAGCCCGTCCGGATATCCTTTCCCGTCGTACTTCTCATGGTGGTATCTGCAGATATCGTAGCAGTAATGGTAAAAGCTGTTCTCCTCCTGCTTGAACTTTTCCAAAAGCTCGCAGCCGTACGTCGTATGCTTCTTCATCTCCTCAAACTCTTCCGCCGTGAGCTTCCCGGGCTTGAGCAGGATGTTGTCCGGTATCGCGATCTTCCCCAGGTCATGAAGCGCGGAAGCGCTGATGATCTGCTCCACGTCCTCGTCCGTCAAGTTGTACTCCGGGTAAAATTTCAACAGATACCGCAGCAGCACTTTCGTATAATACTTCACCCTGTGGATATGCTCGCCCGACTCCAGGCTCCGGAACTCCACGACGGAGCTGAGCGCGTTGATCAGAAACTCGTTGTTCTTCTTGAGCTTCTCGCGGCTCTCGCGAAGCTGCCGCGTCCGCTTCTCCAGCTTCCGCTCCAGGGACATCTTATAAGAAAACAGCTCTATGATATTCATGGTGCGGCGCATGATGACTTTCGGCTCGAACGGCTTGTATACGACGTCGGAAGCCCCGTACTCGTACGCCTTCTCCTCCATCTCGGCGGAAGCCTCCCCCGTGATGATAATGACCGGGAGGCGGTCCATGTATTTTTTCTCCACCATATATCCCAATACATCCAGGCCCGATTTCCCAGGCATGATAACGTCCAGGAATATCAACGCGATCCGGCTGCTGTTCTCCTCGATCTTCGCGATCGCCTCATCGCCGTCGCTGGCTTCCAAAATCTCAAACTGCTCCTCAAAGATAAACTTGAGCATCTCACGATTGATCTCGACGTCGTCCACAATCAATAATGTATCTCTCATAATCTCTCCTTTTCAGCGCCCATGAAAGGCGCCTGGTACCCGCAGCCCGCCGCAAACGATGAGCCGCGCCCAGTCCTTCCATCCGTCATACACCGAAATTATAGCACAACCTTCCCCAAAAAGCAACGGGGCGTGAAAACTTTCAGCCCCGCCAACCCCTCCAAAACGCGCGCGGGGCTGCCGCGCCAAGGAACATACGCGCAAAATCTCATGCCTTATGCGCTTCATCCTCATCGCGACAGCCCCGGACCGCGGCAGCGGAGCCAAAGGCCGGGCCGTCACGCCAAAAGCCTTTCCCCGCAAGCCCCATCTTATGCCAGTAACTCTTTTGCAAGCGCTTCCATCTTCGGAAGATCCGCTTCCTTCCGAACGGACTTTATGGAAACCACGTTCTCGCAGATCGTGATCTCCTTCATCTGCTCTAACAGCGCCCTCATGTTCTTCGCCGCCGTCGGCGCCCATGTGCCGTTCTCCATCAGCGCGACCTTGCGCTTCTGGAAATTCTTGCTCTTCAAATGATGCAGGAACTCTTCCATGCACGGGAAGATCCCGCCGTCGTACGTCGCCGCCGCCAGAACCATCTTGTCATAGCGGAACGCGTCTTCCACGGCTTCCGCCATGTCGTCCCGCGCCAGGTCCGTGATCGCGACTTTCTTCGCGCCCTGCGCTTCCAGGATCTCTTTCATCTTGACCGCGGCCTCTTTTGTGTTGCCGTGGATGGAGGCATAAGCTACCAAAACGCCGTCGTCTTCCGGCTCGTAGCTGCTCCATACCTGATATTTCCCGACGTAATACGCCAAATCCTCCTTCAGGATCGGGCCGTGCAGCGGACAGATCATAGCGATGTCCAGCGCGGCCGCCTTTTTCAAGAGCGCCTGCACCTGCACGCCGTATTTTCCGACGATATTGAAATAATACCGCCGCGCCTCGCACGCCCAGTCCTCGTCCGTATCCAGCGCGCCGAATTTCCCGAAGCCGTCCGCCGAGAACAGGATCTTCTCCGACTTCTCATAAGCGACCATGACTTCCGGCCAATGCACCATCGGGGCCATAACGAACGTCAGCTCATGCCCGCCGAGGCTCAGCGTGTCCCCTTCTTTTACCACGAGGGAACGACCGGAAAGATCCAGGTCGAAAAACTGCCCCATCATCTGGAACGTCTTGGCGTTCCCCACAACCGTCATTTCCGGATATTTTTCCGCGAGAGCCTGGATGTTCGCCGAATGGTCCGGCTCCATATGGGAAACCACAAGATAATCCACGCCGCGCCCGTCCAGGGCTTTTTCCAGGTTCGCCAGCCACTCGTCCTTCCTCCTGGCGTCAACGGTGTCCATAACGGCCACCTTCTCGTCCAGGATCACGTAAGAATTATAAGAAATCCCGTTCGGGATGACATACTGACCCTCAAAGAGATCCAAGTCCTTGTCATCCGCACCGATATATAAGATCGAATCTGTTATTGTCACGTCTTTCATGTTTTATTCCTCCTATTATTTACTGGAAAGATATGCGTCAATCCCCTTCGCGGCGTCTTTCCCCGCGCCCATCGCGAGGATAACGGTAGCCGCCCCCGTCACGGCGTCGCCGCCCGCAAATACGCCTTCCTTGCTGGTCGCGCCGTCCTCTTCCGAAGCGATGATGCAATGCCTGCGGTTGACGTTCAAGCCGTCCGTCGTCGAAGAGATCAGCGGGTTCGGGGACGTCCCCAGCGACATGATGACGGTATCCAGCTCCAGGTCAAATTCAGAGCCTGCGACCTCCACCGGACGCCGCCTGCCGGACTCGTCCGGTTCGCCCAGCTCCATGCGCACGCAGGTCATGCCCTTCACCCAGCCGTTCTCGTCCACCAGGATCTCCTTGGGATTCGTCAGCAGGTCGAACACAATGCCCTCTTCTTTCGCATGATGCACTTCCTCCACACGCGCCGGAAGCTCCGCCTCGCTCCTGCGGTACACGATATGCACGTCCGCGCCAAGGCGCAGCGCGGTCCTCGCCGCGTCCATCGCGACGTTCCCGCCGCCGACGACAGCGACTTTCTTCCCGCGCATGATCGGAGTGTCGTATTCTTCCTGAAACGCCTTCATCAGATTGTTCCTGGTCAGGAACTCATTCGCGGAAAACACGCCGTTCGCCTGCTCGCCCGGGATTCCCATGAACCTCGGAAGCCCCGCGCCGGAGCCGATGAACACCGCCTCAAAGCCTTCTTCTTCCATCAGTTCCCCGATCTTCACGGCCTTGCCGACGACGACGTTCGTCTCGATCTTCACGCCCAAGGACTTCACATTCTCGATCTCCTTCGCCACGACCGCGCTCTTCGGCAGACGGAACTCCGGGATCCCGTAAGTCAATACGCCGCCCGGCTCATGGAGCGCCTCAAAGATCGTCACGTCGTAACCCATCTTGGCCAAGTCCCCGGCGCAGGTAAGCCCCGCGGGGCCGGAACCGATCACGGCTACCTTATGCCCTTTTTTCTCCGTCGCAGGCTTCGGCTTGATGCCCGCTTCCCTTGCCCAGTCGGCGGTAAACCGCTCCAATTTGCCGATGGAGACAGGCTCGCCCTTAATGCCGCGGATGCACTTGCCCTCGCACTGGCTCTCCTGCGGGCAGACGCGGCCGCAGACTGCCGGAAGCGCGCTGGAGGCGCTGATCACCTGGAACGCTTCCTCAAAATCCCCTTCCTTCACTTTGGAAATGAATCCCGGGATGTCGATCGACACCGGGCATCCCTTCACGCACTGCGCGTTCTTGCAGTTCAGGCAGCGTTCCGCCTCTTCCATCGCTTCTTCTTTGTTATATCCAAGGCACACTTCCTCAAAATTCGTCGCGCGCACCTTCGGCTCCTGCTCCCTTACCGGGACTTTCTTCAACACGTCCATTATTTGTCACCTCCGCACTGCCCGCATCCGCCATGATGGGTATCCCCCTCATGAAGCCTTAACAGGCTTCTTCCTTCTTCTGTCTTATACATCTGCTGGCGCTTCATCGCCTGGTCAAAATCTACCAAATGTCCGTCAAACTCCGGCCCGTCCACGCAGGCGAACTTCACTTCCCCGCCTACTGTCACGCGGCAGGCGCCGCACATCCCGGTGCCGTCCACCATGATCGGGTTCAGGGATACGACCGTCGGGATCTCCAGCTTCTTTGTCAGGAGACAGACGAACTTCATCATGATCATCGGCCCGATGGCAATGCACAGATCGTACGTGTTCCCGCCGTCCACCAGCGCCTCTAACTGGTTCGTCCCCATGCCATGGAAGCCGTAGCTCCCGTCGTCCGTCGTCACATAGAGGTTGCCAGCCACCTTTTCCATCTCGTCCGTCAGGATCAGCAGGTCCTTCGTCTTCGAACCCATGATGACGTCGCAGCTCACGCCCTGCTCATGCAGCCATTTCACCTGCGGATATACCGGGGCGGTTCCCACGCCTCCGGCGATGAACACGATCTTTTTCCTCTTCAGCTCCTCGATCGGCGTATTCGTCAGCTCCGAAGGGC
Source organism: uncultured Lachnospiraceae bacterium (assembly GCA_947626795.1). Lineage (GTDB taxonomy): Bacteria > Bacillota > Clostridia > Lachnospirales > Lachnospiraceae > Petralouisia. The sequence continues at coordinate 13,721 of CANQTH010000002.1, read as the reverse complement.
AGCCGAGCGGCCCGACAAAATCCTGGAACGCGTCTCCTTCCTCTAACGCCTCCATCCGCTCCGTGGAAGCTCCTACGGTCTGGAACACGATCGTGATCGTGCCTGCTTCCCTGTCATAATCGCAGATGGTAAGAGGAATGCGCTCCCCGACCTCGTCCATCTTCACGATCACAAATTGCCCGGGCAGACAGGACTTCGCCACGCGCGGTGCTTTTACGTCCATCAGGAAGATCTTGTCTGCCAGCTTTTTCTTCTTTAAGATTTCGTACATACTCAAACCTCCGCCTACTTTATCTGTCATGCGATCACGCATCTTCATTTATTCTAATACACTTCCCTAAAAATTTCAATTGTTATTTGTTTGCATTCAAGACTCGCCCGCGCGCCTTGCGCGAGATTCCTTTCAATCCGAATCTCTGCGTTCAAAAAACCCCGTCTGCCTGTTCCCAGGCCACGGGGTCTTTCTACTAATTAATTATATTTACGCTTCCTTGCAGCCTCCGACTTTTTCTTACGTCTTACACTCGGCTTCTCATAATGCTCCCTTTTACGGATCTCCTGCTGGATACCAGCCTTCGCGCAGTTCCGCTTGAATCTGCGTAAGGCACTATCCAAAGTCTCGTTTTCTTTTACGATCACATTTGACATAGTCTCTCACCTAACCTCCCTCCAGTTGCGTATTGTGCATATCAACTGTTTGGGTCATTTTATTGCACTGTCATTAATTATAGCAGATATTTTCTGTAAGTCAACCACTTTTCTTGGAAAATCATGTAAGTATTCGTAATAGTTCAGCCTTCCGGCTGCCCTGTTGCGGAATCCGGCTCATTTCAAGTTTGCCTTCGGCCTTCCGGCTTCCTAGTTACGGAACGCTATGAGCGGATTCCAAGATTCCGCAGCTCTTCTTCCGCCTGGGACTTTGTGCGGAACAGAATGGTCGCCATCCCCAATTTATTCGCCGCGACGATGTTGTCCCGCGTATCGTCCAGGAACACGCATTCCGTCGGATCCAGCTTGTATTTTTTCAGCAGGGCCTCGTAGATCTCCGGCTCCGGCTTCGTAAGCCGCGCCTCATATGAGAAGACCGCCCCGTCCGCCTCTTCTACGAACGCCAGCTCCTCGATGCTCTGGAAATACAGCCGACGTGGAAAATTGGAAAGCAGGTAGACGGAAAAGCCGTTCGCGCGAAGCCCTCGGATCCAGGGAAGCGTGTAGTCGTAGCATTTTATGCTGCTTCCCAAGTTGTCCCAAAAACGCATGACCTCGTCCTCGCAGCCCGGCGCCTGCCCGAGAAAGCCTTTCAGGATCTCCTCGTCGGCCATCTTGCCCCGGTCAAATTCATTCCACAGCACTGAATGGACGGTCGCCTCCGCCACCTTATCATACGCCTCCTGCGAAAAGCCAAGCTCCCGGAACAGTCCCTGCCAGTCAAAATCCACCAGAACCTTCCCGACGTCAAACACTACATTCTTTATCATTTCCTGCCCTTGTCTCCTATCCCCGGCTGCCTGCCCGCCCAAATGGGCGCCGACCTCCGCCCTTCTCCCGACCTTAACGGTATATGATGTCGTCCCTTCCCGGCCCGTCCGATGCCGTCGACGCCGGAAACCTGATCTTCTCCCAACCTTAACGGTATATGATGTCGTCCCTTCCCGGCCCGTTCGATACCATCGTCACCGGGAATCCAATCTTTTCTTCGATAAACTCAATGTACCTCCGGCAGTTCTCCGGCAGTTTCCCATATTCCCGGATCCCGCGGATGTCGCTCTTCCAGCCCGGAAGCGTCTCGAGGACAGGCTTCGCCCGATCCAGTTTGGACGTCACCGGGAACTCCGTCGTCACTTCCCCGTCGATCTCATAGCCGACGCACACCGGGATCTCATCCAGATAGCCCAAGACGTCCAGCACCGTCAGTGCCACGTCGGTCGCGCCCTGGATGCGGCAGCCGTACCTGCTCGCCACCGCGTCGAACCATCCCATGCGCCTCGGACGTCCGGTCGTCGCGCCATACTCGCCGCCGTCGCCGCCGCGCCGCCGCAGCTCGTCCGCCTCTTCCCCGAAGATCTCGCTGACAAACGCGCCCGCGCCAACCGCGGAAGAATACGCTTTGCACACAACGATGATCTTGCTGATCTCATAAGGCGGGATCCCCGCGCCGATCGCGCCGTAAGCCGCCAGCGTGGAGGAAGACGTCACCATCGGGTAGATGCCGTGATCCGGGTCTTTCAACGACCCAAGCTGCCCTTCCAGCAGGATCTTCTTCCCGGCCTTCGCCGCCTCCCACAAATACGCGGACGTGTCGCACACGTACGGAGCCACCATCTCCCGATAGCCCGCCAGCTCTTCCAGCAGCTTGTCCGCATCGATCGGCGGCTTGTGGTAAAGATTCTCCAGCAGGACGTTCTTCACCTCGCAAACGCGCCTTACCTTTTCTTTCAGCTCCGCTTCCCCGCCAAACAGCTCGCTGACCTGGAAGCCGATCTTCGCGTATTTATCCGAATAAAACGGCGCGATCCCCGATTTCGTGGACCCAAAGGACTTCCCGCCCAGCCGTTCCTCCTCGTACTGGTCAAACAAAATATGGTACGGCATCACGATCTGCGCCCGGTCGGACACCAGGATCTTCGGCTCCGGGACGCCGCGGTCCGTGATGGACTTGATCTCCTGGAACAAGATGGGGATGTTGAGCGCCACGCCGTTTCCTATGATGCTCGTCGTATGCCCGTAAAACACGCCGCTCGGGAGGGTATGCAGCGCGAATTTCCCATAGTCGTTGACAATCGTATGGCCCGCGTTCGCCCCGCCCTGGAAACGCACGATGATATCCGCTTCCTTCGCCATCATGTCCGTGATCTTGCCTTTCCCCTCGTCTCCCCAGTTTGCGCCAACTATTGCATATGCCATTCAAGGTTCCTCCTCTGAAAAATAATCTTGCCGCGCGGCCCTGCGATATCCGCTAAATATGAGCAACGATTCCGCCTCCGGCTTCCCCGCTGCGGAATCCGCCCATTCCAAACTGCCTTCGGCGGGGGCGGATTTCCTCCTGCCCAATCTCCGTATCCTTACGGGCTTTGCGGCAAGCGCAAAGTCCTGGGCTGAACTGTTGCATTACATCAAATACCCCGCTGCAAGCAGCAGGGCATCCGTTATAACAGTTCAGCCTTCGGCCTCGCAGTTACGGAATCCGGCTCATTTCAAGTTTGCCTTCGGCAAAGAGCCGGATTCCCACTCGGCAAAATTTACATATTCTTACGGGCTTTGCAGCAAGTGCAAAGTCCTGGGCTGAATTGTTGTCATCCGTCATACTTTCTTGAAACGTTCCACTTCTTCCTTCAGCTCGCGGGAGATCAACTGGTTGTTCTCCGTCTCCTGGCGGATGTGCGTGATCGCGTCCACCAGCTCGCCCGCCTTCTCCGCTACGTCGGCCACGCCTTTCGCGCTCTCGTCTACCGTGCCGGAGACATTGCTGATGCTGCTGTTGATCCCTTCCATGATCTCTTCCACTTCCGCAGTGCTGCTGGCAAATTCCATCAGGATGCTGTCCATGCTCTCCGCGTCGCTCTGGTACGAATTCGCGACGTCTACGAACCCGTCGTAATCCTTCATCACATTCTTATCAATGAACCGGAGCATATCCTCCGCGTTCTGCGACAGCTTCTCGACCGCCGCCGTCACCATATTGCTGATATTCTGGATGTTGTTCGCCGCCGTCCGGCTGTTGTCCGCAAGCACGCGGATCTCGTCCGCAACGACCGCGAAGCCCTTTCCGGCGTCTCCCGCGCGCGCCGCCTCGATGGACGCGTTCAATGCGAGCAGGTTCGTCTGGCTCGTGATGTCCAGGATGTCCCCTGTCAGCTCGTTGATCTGCTCCACGCTCTGGCTCTCCTTCACGGCCGCCTCTAACGTGTCGCGGATCTCCATCATCATCTCGTTGACCGCCGTCTTGTTCTCGACGGTGTTCTTGCGCACCTCCTGCGCCCGTTCCTTGATCTCGACGACAAGATCCGCGCCATGCTCCGCCCGTTCCGCCATCATCTTTATCTTCTCGAAAATGCCGTTGCTCCCCTGCACGATGTGGTCGACCGTGACGGAAACTTCCTCCATGCTGGCCGCCAGCTCCTCCATCGAGGCGGAAACACTCGTCACGCTCTCGTTCGACGAATTGATGCGGGTCGTGATATGCTCCACGGAATCCATCATCCGCTCCGACTGCCCCTTTAACTTCCGCATCAGGCCCTGAAGCTGCTCGATGAAGCGGTTGACGCCACCCGCGAGCTGGCCGACCTCGTCCTGGGTCTTGACCTCGATCCGCTCCGTCAAGTCGCCCTCGTCATTCTGCAGCTTCTTCACGATCTGGTTCAGGTGGCCGCTCGCTTTCCTCGCCGGGCTTGCGATCGTGCGCATCACGATCAGGACAATGACGCAGACCATCAGCATGAACACGACGATCATCACGATGTTGAACACGTACGTGATCGCGATCTTGGAATCAAATTCCCCCGTAATGGAATCGATCTTGGCCTCCATCGCCGCGGAATACGCTTCCTTGCTCGATTCTAAGGTCACAAGCTTTTTCCGGTTGTCGCCCAGCGCCGTGAGCGCCCCGAGCTGGTCGCCTTTCTCAAGCGCGGTGGCGGCGTCGACCCCAAGGGACATATACGTCTCAAATTCCCTTTTGTAATTCCCGAAGCTCTCGTTTAAGCTCCGGTCTCCCGTCTGCTTGCAAAGGGCTTCCATCTGCTCCAAGTACGCCTGGATCTGCGAGACTTTATCCTTCGTATAATCCACGCCCTGCACCTGCAGCTTCGACGTCTCCATATTGCCCTTGAATTCCTGCACGTTCACAGACATCTTGCCTTCTATTTTTTCCAGCTCCATATAGATCTCTGTCACGTCCGCCGTGCTGTCCCGGATCTGCGAAAGGGCCGTCACGTTCGCCAAGCTGAAGAAAATAAAGATCAGGCACAAGATCCCCAACAATATAATTACCTTTGAACCAATGCGTTTTCTCACGTTTTTTCTCCTTTTGTCCTATGACACTTGCGGCAATCCGCCATTTTGCGGCTAAGGAAGCCTCTTCGCGCAGGCCAGTGCCAACGCGCCCGGGCCAATGTGGCACGCCACGCTCAAAGACAATGGGTCTACCACTGTGACTTTCTGGCGCGGGAACGCCTCCTCCACCTGTCCCTTAAAATCCAATGCCGTCTCCCGATCCTTCGTATAAGCGATCAGAAGATGCATATTCTCCCCTGTCTCATCCCCGAACCTCTTGGAAAAATCGCTTTTTACGGCCTCGATCATGATGCCCCTCGCCTGCCTGACCGTCCTCGCCTTGGCGAAAGCGTCCAGCTTCTCCCCCTGGATCTGCAGGACGGGCTTCAGCTTCAAAAGCGTCCCCAGGGCCGCGGCCGCCGGGGTGATCCTCCCTCCCTTTTTCAGGTAATACAGGGTATCTACCATAATATATATGCTAGAATCATACTTGGTCTTCTCAAGGTATTCTTTTATCTGAGCTGCGCTGCTGCCGCGCCTTGCCAGCTCCGCCGCGTCCAGCGCGGACTGCTTCTGCGTCACGGAAATGCGCTGGTTGTTCACGACCTGCACCTTTCCGCCGTATTCCTGCGCGAGCATGGCCGCCGTCTCGCAGGAGCTGCTCAGCCCGCTCGACATCGGGATATGCACGATCTCGTCATATTCCCCCAGGAGCTTGTCCCACAGATCCGTCACCATCCCGACCAGCGGCATGGACGTGGAAATCTCCGCGTTCTCCTCCAGCTTCCGGTAAAACTCTTCCTGCGTCAGGTCGATATCTTCATAATAGACTTTGTCGTTTATATAAAAGGGCATCGGCAGGACATGAATCCCATATTCTTCCGCCTGCCCCTGCGTGATCCCGCTGTTACTGTCCGTCACGATCGCAACTGTTCCCACCAAAATATCCTCCTATTATCTTACCACATTCTTTTCCCCGGCACAATCCTTTCTTTTGAGAAACTCAATTTTTCAGGGAAAGTTACAGTTCGCTGGTCAACCATTGAACCGAAAACCCTGGAAAAACCGTTCCCCGCGCTGCTGCCCGGTTTCCGCGCCTGCCGGGAGGAATGCCCGCGCCGTCAGGAGCGTAACCGCCCGGCGCTGCGGATCCCCTGGGCTGAAACGGCCGCTCACGCCCCCATTTTCCGGATGATCCCGACCAATTCCTCATAGGCCGCCGTGAGCGCCTCCATGTCTTCCTCGATGCCCTCATGCTCGCCCCGCCGCAGCTTCTCGACGATCACGACGTCCGCTTCCATCAGCCTTTCCATGCCCATGTTGCCCGCGACGCCCTTCAATGTGTGGGCGCAGTGGAACGCATCGTCGTAATTTCCCTCCGCCAGGGCCGTTTTGATCCCGCCGTAATTGGGATCGGACAAAAACTTTGTCAAAAGCCGCTCTAACAGTTTCTCATTATTCATCAGGCGTTCCATGGCTTTTCCCAAATTGACGCCCGCCGCTTCCAATTCTTCCCTGATTCCCTGATCCATGCATTGTCTCCCTTCCTGCCCGCGCCCGGCGCGCCCTTTTCCAGCCTAGCCCTCCAGCTTCTCGATCGCGTCCCAGGACAGCCGGAAGCACTCCAAGATCTTAGGTGAGAATACGCCGCAATCCCCACGCAGGATCATGTAGCACGCGTCCTTCCTCGAATACGCCCGCTTGTAAAGGCTCTCGCTGATCAGCCCGTTGTAAGCGTCCGCGATGGACACGATCTGAGCCGATATCGGGATCTCGTCGCCTTTGAGGCCGTCCGGGTATCCCTTCCCGTCGTAACGCTCATGGTGGTAACGGCAGATCTCCATGCTCTTTTTCTGGTAATCCTTGGACTGAACGTCCGCTAAGAGTTTCACGATCTCGCATCCCTTGCCCGTATGGGACTTCATATACTCAAATTCCTCTTTCGTCAGCTTCGCGGGCTTGAACAGCACGTAATCGGAGATCATGAGCTTTCCGATGTCACGCAGCGAGGACACAGCCGTGATCGCCTCCACGTCCTGATCCGTCAGGTTGTATTCGGGATAGAGCTTCTGCACCTTCTCCGCGATCAGCCTTGTGACCTCTTTCACCGTATAGATCCCCTCGCTCGATTCCGGGTCGTCGCACGACACCACGTTCATGATGATGTCCAGCACCTTCTGGTTGACGTCCTTTAATTTTTCCGCCTGGTACTTCATCACCTTGTACTGCTTGCGCACGATCTCCGTCTGCTCTTCCACGTTCTCCTTGACGTCGTCGCTGTAATGGGCGAGCGCGACGGCATGGGCCACGCGCGTCTTCAGCACTTCCGGGTAGGACGGGCGGCGGATGAAATCCGATGCTCCCAGTTCGAACGCCTCTTTCTCGATCTCTATGGACGGGTCCGACGTCTGGACCAGGACCGGGATAGTGGAGAGCCAGCCGTTTTTCTCCATCTCCTTCAATACCCCGTTCCCGCTCAGTCCGGGAAGAAGCCATTCCAAAAGCACGGCCTCGATCTCCCCGGCGTACTTGCGCAAAAACTGCAGCGCCCTGCTCCCGTTCTCCGCCTCCAATATCTGGTATTTCCCGACAAATACCCCGCTCAACTCCCTGCGGTTCCTCTCGTCGTCATCGACGACCAATATCTTATTCCGTTCCATTTGCCTTCTCCCTAATTCCGGACCACGATGACCTCGTTATTCGCAAGGCGGATCGTGACGTCGTGGAGCGGGTTCACGGCTCTCCAGTTCAGCCCGCACAAATTTACCTCCGTCCCCACATTGACCGTCCCCGTCACAACAAGGCCCGCCCTGTGCGCCCCTTTCAGCTTCAGCTCCAGTTCCTTCTTCCGCTTCATCTGCTCCTCGATCTGCGCCTGCTCGATCTTGATGGCCTGCTCCACCTTCAGGTAAAGCTCCATGCTCGCGAGCGCGTCCGGGGAATATTTCTTCATGAATTTATCGCACGATTCCTTGAGCTTGTCGATCTCCTCCTGCATCCGCCGCAGGTTCATCTCAATGAGCCGCTCCTCTTCCCGTATGGCGTGGTTCTCCCCGATCACGATATGGGTGAGGATGTTCGCGCGGTTCCCGATCTGCGTCGCCTTGATGCCGTTGAGCGCCATCGTCTCCCCGCCGACGATCGACCCTTTCGCGCCGGACACCTCGATCTGGTCGCCGGAGCTCATGTCGCAGTTCATGACATAATTGGCGCGGATGCTGCCGCCCGCGCGGAGCGTCGCCCCCTCGAAAAACTTGCCGCGGATCTCGCTCCCCGCCTCTAAGAGGGCCGTCCCCGCGCCGGACACGCCTTTCTTGATGATCATGCTGCCCCCGCTCTTCAACGTCGCGGCTTCCACGTTCCCCTCGATCAGCAGATCCTCGCTCGCGGATATGACCACGCCGCTCCCGACGTTGCCCTTCACCCAGATGCTCCCCGCGAACCGCAGGTTGCCCGTGGAGGTCGTCACGTCCGTCGTGATCAAGAGCGGCGCGATGGTGATATGGTTCCGCTTCAGGTCGATCTTCCCGGATATCTCCGCCGTATAAGTCTTCCGGTCCTCTGAAACGGAAAATCCCTTGCCGATCAGGACGGATTTCTCGCGCCCCATCCGGGCCGGAAGGTTCCGCCCCTTCACGTTCCTGCCGCTGACGCCCGGCTTGGCCTCATGGTAGACCGCGATAACCTGCCCGGCCGACACCTGTTCGAAATACTGCGTGTTCTGGTAATCCGTCGAGCCGTCCTCCCTTATGATCGGCTCCCTTGACAATTCCGTGCGGAAGAAAAACTCGTAATACCCGTCCGTCCCGCGCTTGGGCATCACTCCTTCCGCCGCAAGGAAGGAATCCGTCTTGTTTTTCAGGTAGTCCTCGATATTGTCTTCCCGTATGCCATATACGACGCCGTGATCCGCAAGGATCTGCAGGATCTCGTCCCGCGTCTTATGCGTGCCGGACACGAAGTCGATATAGGCCTGCATATAATCCCGGCTGACCGTCACGGAATAATCCGGCCCCGAGGGCGCAAGCTCCTCCGGGTCAAATTCCGGCTCCGCCACGGCTTCTTCCTTGATCGGCTCCGCCGCCGCCTGGTTGTTCAGGCCGATGCGGATGTCGTGCATCTCGCGCGCGGAATACATCAGGCTCTTGAACGCGGACACGTCCTGCCCTTCCTCCAGGCCTAAGCGGATCTCGCGCATCTGCTGCCAGCGGTACAGCTCGTTCGTATACATGGAAACGTTGACGCGGTGTTCCAGGCCTAAGCGGATCTCGCGCATCTGCTGCCAGCCGAAATGGATCTTCGCGTAAACGCTTACTTTCAGGCCCTTTTCCAGGCCTAAGCGGATCTCGCGCAAAGACGCGCCCAAATATTCCTTGATCAGGTACGGGTCGATATCGATGCCATGCTCCAGGGCAATGCGGATCTCCTCCAATTGGTCGGGATCGTACCCGCGCTCTATGTACGGGATGATGTCCACTTTTCCCCGCTTGGCCTCGCGGATCTGGCGCAGATATCCCGCCTGCAGGTTCAGGCAGGTCGATAAGTCGATCCCTTCCGCCAGCCCCAGGCGGATCTCGCGCATTTTCTCAAACGGGATCTCCGGCTTGGCATACAGGGAAACCTCAAGCCCGGCCTCAAGCCCCAGACGGATCTCTTCCATCTGGAACCAGTCGTATTCCACTGAAGCGTACTGGGACACGTCGACCCCTTTCTCCAGCCCCTTCCGGATCTCCTCCAGTTGGCCGTTGTCAAATCCCATGGACTCATACTTTTTCATCATCTTAATTTCCACCTTCATCTGCTTCCTGGCCGATCGCGGGCGCGCGGCTGTCTGCCTGTCGCCTGCCCGCGGCTGAGGCGCGCCTGTCTGCTCAGGCGATACGTCCATCCGCCGCCTGCGCGGCGCGAACCCTCAAGGCTGCACGCCTGCCCGCGGCTGAGGCGCGCCCGTCTGCTCAGGCGATACGTCCATCCGCCGCCTGCGCGGCGCGAACCCTCAAGGCTGTACGCCTGCCTGCCACAGGGACGCGCGTCCGATCAGGCGATACATCCATCCGCCGCCTGCGCGGCGCGAACCCTCAAGGCTGCACGCCTGCCTGCCACAGGGACGCGCATCCGATCAGGCAATCTGCCCGCTCAACGCTTCCTTCGCCGCAGCGATGGCGTCCGGGATGCCGGACGGATCCTTGCCGCCTGCCTGCGCCATATTCGGGCGCCCGCCGCCGCCTCCGCCGACTTTCCCCGCAATGGCCTTGATCAGGTTCCCGGCGTGCGCGCCTTTCGCCATCGCGCCCTCCGTCGCCATGGCGATCAGGCTCACTTTGCCGTCCTTTTCGGAAGCGAGGACGACCACGCCTTCGCCTAACTTTTCCTTTATCTGGTCGCCTAAGCCGCGCAGCCCGTTCATGTCCACGCCCGCGACGCTCGCGGCCAAAAGCTTCACTCCGTTCACTTCCTCCGCCTGGCTCATGACGTCGCCCAGCGCGCTGCTGGCCGCCTTGCTCTTCAAGGACTCGTTCTCGCCCTGCAGCGCCTTCAGCTCCGCTAAGACGTGGCCGATCTTCTCCACCAGCCCCGCCGGGTTGGTCTTCAAGGCCTTGGCCGCCGTCCGGACCGTCTCTTCCAGCTTGTCGTAATATTCAAATACTGCGCTCGAAGTCAGTGCCTCGATCCTGCGCACGCCTGCCGCGACGCCGGACTCCGACAGGATCTTGAACGCCTGGATGCCGCTGGTGTTGCTCACATGCGTGCCGCCGCAAAGCTCTATGGAGAAATCCCCCATCTTCACTACGCGGACGGAATCGCCGTATTTTTCCCCAAACAGCGCCATCGCGCCCGTCTTCTTCGCCTCTTCTAAGCTCATGACTTCCGTCACGACCGGGAGGGCTTCCGCGATCTTCTGGTTGACGATCGCCTCCGTCCGCGCGATCTCTTCCGCCGTCATGGCCGCGAAATGCGAGAAATCGAACCTCAGCCTGTCCGCGTTCACGTCGGATCCCTGCTGCTCTACGTGCGTCCCAAGGACTTCCCGGAGCGCCTTCTGCAGAAGATGCGTCGCGCTGTGGTTGCGCCCGATCCGCGCGCGCCGCTCCGCCTCCACGCAAAGCTCCACCTGGTCGCCCACTTTGAACATACCGTTCTCCACGACGCCCACATGGCCGATCCTGCCGCCGCGCAGATGGATGACGTCCTCCACCCGGAACCGGTTCTCCCCGCAGCAGATCGTGCCTGTGTCCGCATTCTGGCCGCCCATCGTCCCGTAAAACGGCGTCTCATCCACGATGACCGTCCCGCGCTCCCCGTCGGAAAGCGCCTCCGCCACTTCTTCCGCCGTCGTCAGGACCGTGATCCTCGACGTATGCGTCAGGCGGTCATAGCCCACGAACCTGGACGTGACGGACGCGTCGATCTCGTCGTACACCGTTGCGTCCGCCCCCATGTAATTCGTCTCTTTCCGCGCGCTGCGCGCCTTGCTGCGCTGCTCCTCCATGCAGGCCCGGAACCCGTCCTCGTCAACGGAGAAGCCCTGCTCCTCCAAGATCTCCTGCGTCAAATCGAGCGGGAACCCGTACGTGTCGTATAATTTGAACGCGTCCGCCCCGGGCAGCGCCTTCGTCCCGGACGCCCGCATCTCCTCCTGCATCTGTGAAAGGATGCTTAGGCCCTGGTCGATCGTCTTGTCGAATTTCTCTTCCTCCTGCGTCAACACTTTGAAGATAAATTCCTTCTTCTCGTCCAGCTCCGGGTAGCCGTCCTTGCTCTCCGCAATGACCGTCGCGCTTAAGGAAGCCAGGAACTTCCCGGAGATCCCAAGCAGCCGCCCATGGCGCGCCGCGCGGCGGATCAGGCGGCGCAGCACGTACCCGCGCCCCTCGTTGCCTGGCATGATCCCGTCCGAGATCATGAAGGTCGCGGAACGCATATGGTCTGTGATCAGCCGGATAGAGACGTCGTCCTGCGGATCCGCCTGGTATGTCTTGCCGGACGCCTCGCACACCTTGTCCCGGATCGCCTTCATCGTGTCAATGTCAAATACGGAGCCGACGTCCTGCACTACGACAGCCAGCCGCTCCAAGCCCATCCCCGTATCGATGTTCTTCGTCGCAAGCTCCTCGTAGTTGCCATGCCCGTCCCCGTCGAACTGGGTGAACACATTGTTCCAGACTTCCATGAAGCGGTCGCAGTCGCAGCCCACCTTGCAGTCCGGCTTCCCGCAGCCGTACGCCTCGCCCCTGTCGTAATAGATCTCGGAGCAAGGCCCGCACGGCCCTGCGCCATGCTCCCAGAAATTGTCGCATTTCCCATTCTCGTCGCGGTAAAAGCGCGTGATCTTCTCCGCCGGGACGCCGACGTCCTTCGTCCAGATCTCAAACGCCTCTTCGTCCTCCCCGTAGATGGATGGATAGAGGCGCTCCGGCTCCATGCCGATCACTTCCGTCAGGAACTCCCAGCTCCACGCAATAGCCTCTTTCTTAAAATAATCCCCAAAGGAGAAATTCCCGAGCATCTCGAAAAACGTCAGATGCCGCGCCGTCTTCCCCACATTCTCAATGTCCCCGGTACGGATGCATTTCTGGCAGGTCGTCACCCGATTCCTGGGCGGTACCTCCTTCCCGGTAAAATAAGGCTTCAGCGGCGCCATCCCCGCATTGATCAGCAGCAGGCTGTTGTCATTGTGCGGCACGAGCGAAAAGCTCTTCATCGCCAAATGCCCCTTCCCCTCAAAAAATTCCAGGTACATCCTGCGCAGTTCATTTACTCCATACTTTCTCACGACTGATTCCTCCACACGATCTTGTATTTTAACAGTCCAGGTCATTGCATCTATTCTGCCGCGTCCTTCGCGTCCTTCCGGTCGCGCAGCTTCTTCCCCAAAAAGATCCCGCAGCCCGCGACTGCCACAAATATCACGAATTTAACCGCATACTGCATAAAACTTGCCCAAAACACGATCTTGCACCTCCGTTATGATTGATCTCTCAGCCTCATAGGCCCGTCTCGACGCTTTTGCGTCCATTATATCATATGTCGTCTGTCTTTTCAAGCAATTCGTAAACGAACCAGGGCTGCCGCATGGGAGCCGTGCAAGAGATCGCGCGACGTCCCATATGTCTGCGATCGTTCCCGCATGGCAAGCCCTTCCTGCGGCAGCCCTTTTCCTTTTTCGGGCAAAGCCCTTCTTTTTCGCCGTAACCTTCGTGAAACCTGCAAGATAAGACTGACGGCTTCCTGGAATCATGGAAGCCGGAAACGCTATTCCCCGATCCGGGCTTCCAGTTGCGCAATCTTCTCTTTCAGCCTCGCATTCTCGTCTGCATACTTCGCGTTCTCGTCTGCATACCTCGCGTTCTCGTCCCTATACTGCTCAATCTGCCTCTCCAGCTCATCGATGCGGAAACGGTATTTGTCATTCGGAAGTTCCAGCGCCCCCGGCAGCAGCGGCTTCATCCCTTCCTCACCTCCCTGCTTTTTCGCAACATCCCTGCAGATTCCCCCATCTGGGCTTCCAGTTGCGCAATCTTCTCTTTCAGCCTCGCATTTTCGTCTGCATACTTCGCATTCTCGTCTGCATACCTCGCGTTCTCGTCAGCATACCTCGCGTTCTCGTCAGCATACCTCGCATTCTCGTCAGCATACCTTGCGTTCTCGTCAGCATACCTCGCGTTCTCGTCCCTATACTGCTCAATCTGCCTCTCCAGCTCGTCGATGCGGAAACGGTATTTGTCATT
>CANQTH010000001.1 GCA_947626795.1 uncultured Lachnospiraceae bacterium | reverse complement strand
TTGCCGCTCCCGTCCGTCGCCGCTGCCGTCACCGTCACGGTCTTGCCTGCGCCCGCCGCTTTCGCGGATACGACGCCTTTCGCGCTTACAGTCGCGTATTTCGTATTGGAAACCGCCCACTTCAGAGCCTTGTTCGCCGCGTTGCTTGGAGACACCGTTACCTTCTTGCTCAGGTCTAATTTCTTGCCTGCCAATACCTTGTAGGTCTTTGCGGAGAACTTAACGCTGCTTACCTTCACAGCCGCGTTCGCTCCCGGCTGATCCGCGTTGCCGCCTGGCTGGTCTGTGCTGCCGCCTGGCTGATCCGTGCTGCCGCCTGGCTGGTCTGTGTTGCCGCCCGGCTGGTCTGTGCTGCCGCCTGGCTGGTCTGTGCTGCCTGCCTTCACAAGCGCAGCCTGCGCGTCCGCCAGCTCTTTCGCCGCCGCGTCCACTTCTTCCTGCGCCGCGTCCGTCTTATCTGCAACTGCCTGCGCCGCCATCAGGGCTTCGCTGAACTTCTTCCAGCTATCCGCTGTGTAGTCCGCTTCTTTCAACGCTTTCGCAGCCGTGATCGCGTCATTCAGCGCCTTCTTGTCTGCTTCCGCTGCCTCTTCCGGCGTGAAAACGGCTTTCGTGGAAGCGTCGTAAATCTTCCATTGCTGATAATCGCTGCCCTCTCCTGTATAAGCGGTCTGGACGATCAAGTTTCCTTCCGTCACGGCGTCTCCCTGGATGGAAAGCGCAAGGCCGGACGCCTTGTTGAGGATGAGCGCGTAATCCCCGCTCGTTTTCTTTACCTGCCAAAGCTGGGAATCCGCTCCCGTGTCTTTCCCGATGGTGATCGCCGCGCCTTCTTCTTTGCTGCCGCCCGACGGCGTCAGCACAAGGCCGGAATCATAGAATTTTATCTTATAATAATTCCCGTCCGCCTTCTCGAACAGCCAGCCTAAGGAAGCGTTCTCGTCAAAATTCCACCAGATATCCACGGTCGCTCCTTCCGTCTGAAGCCCGCTGTTCACCTCGATGCAGGAATCGTAAGATGTGCCGCTCGCCTTTGACGCGATCCGCTGGTACGGGGAATCGTCCGTCTCTCCGCCGACGTCCGTTCCAGTTCCCGTGTATTCATAATTGTTCGGGACAGAGCCGTTCTGCCAGGGTTCCGGAAGGTACTGGTCGGAAACGTAGATTTCGGAGAGAAGCTCATATGCCGCGTTATCGTACGCTTTTAACTCTTCCCTTGTGTTGATCGGCCCGCGCACGCCGTCCCACTGCCCGTCTTCCGTGTCGTTCATCGCGTTGAACCACATCGCCGAGATCGTCGCAAAATACTCGTCAGAATTGCTCCCGGCATAGGAATTCGCCCATTTTCCGCTCGCGATCGCGCTGTTGTATACCGTCTCCACCTTTTGCTGCTGCGCTTCGGTCAAGCCGTAATTCTTTATCGTATGCGCAAACTCATGCGTCAGGACGCTCTCGTCCACATATCCCGTCGTATAATCGCCCGTCGTCAGGCGCAGCACGTTCGCGTCCTTGATCGAGGCAAGCTGCGTGCCGCCGAAGCCCTCCACATAGAGGCCGCTCTCATCGTAAGTAAAACGGTGTTCCGGAATGTCGAAAGCAATCTCGCCTTCGCCGTAGATGCCAAGCATACACCCGTATTCTCCCATGCGCTTGGCAATCTCCTCATTCGCGAGGATGACTTCCATCATCTCTTCCGCCTTCGTCATGGCGTCCGCCCGGGCGTTTTTCGACCCTAAAATCTTGACGCCGCAGTCCAGCGTGATCTCCTGCGTATAAAACGGCTCGTAACGGTCCACCGTGACTGTCTGCTCCTCGGCATATGTCCCGGCCGCGTTCTTGATCTTTCCCCCGGCGATCGTGACCTTGATCTCCGGCAGGTTCTCCAAGTCCGCGATCTCATCCGTCAGCCGGATGGAAGTCTTGGGCGCGTCCAGCGCGTCCGGATTCTCCAGACTGTACGAATTATAATACACGATCCCTGTCTCGGAGTAGTTATACTCCGGCCAGGTATAAGAATAAATCTTGTCTTCCTTCCCGTCCACCGTGATGGAAAAATTCGCTTCTTCCCCGGCCCCGGTTACTTCCTGATCCCAGTACAGCTCCATGTCCGTGCTGTTGATCATCTGCGCCTTCACGACTTTCGGCGCGGCCGCCGCCTCTGCTGCATCCGCGCTCGGGACGTAGATTCCAACCGCCAGGCAAATGGATACGAAGATCCCGACCGCCTGGCGCAGGCGTTTTCCTTTTGTTCTGCCCATTTTTTTCCTCCTTCTTCTCCCCCTTTTCGTTTATTTTCTTCCCGACCGCCAGATTCGTCAAGTGCCAATATTTAAGATTTATATAAAATCCTTATATAAAATTATAAAAGAAAACCCTTGAAACGCCGCACAGAATATGCTATATTGAACGTAAAGAAGGACACCTGCTGGTAACAGGTATCCTTCAGGAGCTACCGATAGACGGTTAGCCCAGGTTATGTAGCTAAAATAGCCGCACTTTTCTGGATGAGGCGGCTATTTTCGCGTCTTACTATTATCTTTGCTACCGATGGCGTATCCAAGACCGAAACAAGTCATACATAAGCTAAGCACTGAAATCAATCCTTCAATCGTCAACATAAGCCTTATCCCTCCTTTCCCAGATTCCGTTTCCGGTTTCCATGTAAACGGAGGGACATACTTCATCCGACAGGCGTAAGTTCTGCGCCGACCGAAATAAAGTGTGAGACACAATCCCTCCGAAGAGGGCTAACCGCCTACCATCTTGGTAGTCCCAATGAAATGCTATCATAGATTGACAAAAATTTCAATTAGATTCTTTTTTATAAAATTTCCCCTTAATATCGATATTTCCAAATGATCTCCTTTATCTATCCTCATTATTGAAAAGTCCCCCGCCTTATGGCGAAGGACTATGCTTTCAACCCAACCACTTATATACCGCATATTGGTCAGCGGTAAACTTTCAACCCGACCATTTATATACCACATATCGGTCAGTGGTATACTTTTCTTGCTTTTCTCACCTATACCCAAAGTTCATCTCTGTTTTATTTGAATCTGAAATAATAAACCGTTGGAGCTGTCTTATATTTATGCTGCTGAGTTTTCGGATTATAGCTGCCCTCGCCATCAAACCGTAAGGTAAAGTAAAGATATTTTCCCAACTTATCAAAATTTAATTTTTTCTCATTATCGTTGGTGATAGTCTCATTTACTACAGTTTCAAAGTCATAGCTTTTTCCCGCCCGAACTGCGGCAGCGCCAGTCTGAAGATAATCGCCTTCACCTTCCCTTTTTATGTCTCCGTCCACATCATACATGATTAGACGGGCTGCCGTATTCAGCTTTTTAAATTTGATTTTCGTTCCTCTTGGCACCATATATACTTTCTTGCCATTGATTGTTTTAGTAGTCACTTTCTTTCCTTTTGGCGCCTGAAAGGTCAGCCCCGGATTTATTTCCTTACTGGGATATTGTTGAAACTGATCCAGATTCTTTAGATAGACAAGCGCAGTTACTTTGTTCTTCTGATCCAGATAAAACCGAATCTTATATTTATCGCTGCCCTTCTTGTAATTATATTCCAGATACGTTTTCCAAATAGAAACGTCTATCTGAAAACTGTTATATTTTATCGTTTTATAAAACCCGTCTTTTTCATTGACTTTTACTTTAGACGTGTTTCCATACTGCTTTTTTACATAAGATGCTGTGCTTCCCAATTTCACGTTACGCTTTGTTTTGATGCTGCTGTCATTTTTACTTTTTATAGCTGTATCTTCGCATACAAAAGTCCCCCATGTCTTTTCCTTTTTTGCTGCCTTTATAATATCTGCTTTCTTTCCATCCACCGTACAGATAAAATCCTTCGCCCCAAGTTTCGCCGGACTTTTGCTTTTCGCCTGTACATTTCCCACTGGCATCAGTGTTACGAAAACAGTAAGCGCTAATATGATTGCAATCTGTTGTTTCCATTTCATCTTCATCATAAAATTCCCTCCTCTACTTGTTAAAATATTTTTTTGATTGTAACTTAATACCGATATTTCCGGATGATCTCCTTCAATCGCCGCGCATTTTTCTCCATGTCCGCGCTGGACGACGCGCTCTCCTGGGATACCGCCGAATTGTTCTGCACCACATTGGAGATCTGATCCAGGGCCGTAGAGATCTGCCGGATCGCGTCATTCTGGTCTTTCGCTGCCGCCGAGATCTCCTCGATCATCTTGCTGGCCTCTTTCGCTGCCAGGGTGGAATTTTCAATGACGGAAACGGCGTGATCCAAGACCTTCATGCCCTCCTCCACCTCGACGATCGCGGTTCCGGCAAGCTCCGACGCGCTCGCGGCCGCTTGGGAGCAGTCCGCCGCCAGGTCGCGGATCTCCTCCGCGATCACGGAAAAGCCCTGCCCCGTCTTCCCGGCGCGCGCCGCCTCCACGGAAGCGTTCATTGACAGCAGGTTCGTCTGGTAGGAGATATCCTGGATCGCCCGGCTGATTCCGTTGATCTTCCTGGAATTTTCATAGATCAGGCTCATCGCCTCCAACAGCTTCTTCATGGAGGAGTTGCCCTCCTTCATGTCGGCGTTCACCATTTCCATCTTTTCCTTCACCATACGGGCCGTGTTCTCGTTCTTGCCAATATGGCTCGACGTGTTCTGGATCGTGGACGACAGCTCCTCCACCGCGCTCGCCTGCAAAGTGGCGTCGCGCGCTAAGGACTGCGCCGTGTCCGCAAGGGAATTCGCGCTGTGGAACACATCCTCGGAATGGTTTCCGACCTCGCGGAACGCGCTCCGGAGGCTGTCCGTGATGATGCCCAGGGAATTGCCAAGCTCATCGAATTCCCCTTCAAATATGTGTTCCCGCCTTGCCAGGTTGCCGTCCGCAAGGCGTTTCAGATGCTCGCTGATCTCATCGATGATCTCCTTCAGCGTCTGGATCGTGTCGCCTAAGACATGTAAAAGCCTCGCCGTCTCGTCCTTGCCGCGCGTCGCCGGAACCGCCGTGGACAGATCCCCGTGGGAAAGCTGCGTCAGCCGATCCAGGCAATAGCGGATAGGCTTCGTGATCGACCGCGACAGCGCCATGATCAAAAGCATCGCCACGACGGCCGCCGCCACCGTCGCCACGATCCCGTCGCGGATGATGCGGTTCATCAGCGCGAGGGCCTTATCCTTTTCCTGGAGCGTGATGACGGACCAGGAATCCGAATCCCCGTCCATCGGCACGGGGGCGTAATTCACATAATATTCCTTCCCATCCTCCGTGATCTCGCCCTGGCCGGAATTTCCAGCCATCGCCTGCTCGATCATGGAAGTGTATTCCGGGGAGATCTCGATCGGAAGCTCTTCCGTCACGATGTTCCCTTCCTCGTCGTACACCACTTCCCCGGCCTCGTCTTTTTTCGTGACCGTGCGCGTCATGTTCTTGTAATTGTACAGCTCTTCATAATAAACGCTGTCCGGATGCGCCACGACCACGCCTTTCCCGTCGATCAGGAAAGAAATCTTGCCTTTCTCCAGGTCGGAAAATTTCATGACGGCTTCCTGTAGCTTGTCCAGCTTGATATCCGTCGCCAGGATGCCGAGCTGCTCCCCGTCCTTTTCCAGCGGAAAAAAGATGGAAGCGCAGGCCATGTTCGTATTGATGGAATAATAAGATTCCGAGACAAAAGGCGTCCACTGCTCCATCATCTGCGTGAACCACCAGCGGTTCGCCCGATTTCCAAGATCCCCGCTGGACCGCCCGGTCTGGTCGCCGTTCATATCCTGGATATAGATCAGCTCGAAATAGTCATTCCGCTCCGCCGTCCCCACCGCGACCGGGGTCTGCTCGTTCGTGTCCATCGTGAGGATATCGTCCATATAGGCGAGCTGCTCCGTGACGCGGTACGCCATATCCATGAAATCCCCCACGGATTCCGCCACGGAATTCGCCGTATTGCTGTTTTCCTCATAAATCTGCTTCACGTACGTCTCCGTGAACAATTTGCTGACGATCCCCAAGATCATCGCGCCGAACAGGCAGACGATCAAAAGCATCGGTACCGCTATCTTCTGAAAAATACTCCGAAATCTCATCCATTCCCTCCGTTTTCTCAATGGTATTTTGTGGGTGAAATCCCCGTCACTTCCTTAAACACCTTCGTAAAATAATTCGAGTTGCTGTAGCCGCATTCCCGCGCGACCTCATAGACCTTCATGTCCGTCCCTTTGATCAGCCGCTTGGCGTAATTGATCCGAAATTCCTTCAGATAGATGGAAAAATTCATCCCCGTCTCCCGCTTGAACAGCATACTCAAATATTCCGGCGTGATCTCCAATACTTCCGCCAATTTCTTCAAGCTGACGTCCTCCTTGAAATGGTTCTGGACATATTCCAGCGTGCGGTTGACGATATAATTGCTGACCTCGTTTTCCTCTTTCCTCCGGTTCACCTCTTCCGCTATCTCATAGAGGATCTCGCGCGCCTCGCTTATCGTGCATAAAGCGCAGATCCTACAGATATAATTCCGCTCTATGATCAGGCGGTAGGCGGCCAGGTTGATCTCCTTCGCCATGCCCACCATGCTTCCCATCAGCTTTAAGATATTATGGCGGACGTCCTCCGGGTTGCCGTCTTCTATCGCAACCTTCTTTAAGAACGCGTCGATCCACTTTTTCGCTTCCCCGATATCCCAGGACTCGATCGCGGAAAAGATCTTTTTCTCCTCCCGGATCGGATAGGATTCTTCCCGCATCCCAAACGAATGGATCTCATCCGCCCGGATCAGCCTGTCGCACCCCTTCACCAGGCAGAAAGTCAGCGCCTTTCTGCATTTCTGGAAAACCTCCTGCATATCGTCGATGTCAGCCCCCAATCCAATGGAATGGGGAACTTCCCGGTTGTACTTTCGGAACACATTCTTCGTGATGCCGTCAAACTCATCCATAAAACGTTCCAGAGCCGCCCTCCGTCCTTTCATCATCAGGACTACAAGGCTGGTATGCTCTTCCCAGACGTTTAGGAATTGAAGCTCCGGGAATTTGTGTTCCGTATTGTCGATGGAATTTTCCACGACCTTCATGCTGTCCAAAAAAATATTTCCAAAATAGATCAGCATCACCCCGTAGGACTCATTCTGCTCTTTGGGAAAAATCTCTTTTAAGGACTCCTTCGCCTCCTCCTTTTCCAACCGCGTCCCAAAAAAATATTTTGCAATACATTCTTCTTTGTGAAGTTTCTTCTTTTCTAAAATTCTTTCGATCTTATCGATCGCCCAAGATAAATCCTCCACAGAAACAGGTTTCGATAAATGTTCCCCGACATCCGGGCGCGCGCCTCTCCCTTTGCGCGCTTCCGGCCGCCTTCTGTCAATGACAATGCTGAATACCTCTTTACCCCCCCCCCACATTTTTTTGAAGCCTGGAAAACAGCGCGTTCCGATCCGCTTCATCCATGCGTAAATCGGTGATCACCAGATCCGGGACGTCTTCTTTCATAAAATAAATCCCGTCCATCTCCTCTTTCGCGATCCCGACCACGTTATGGGAGGTTTCTTCTTTTATCATATCCGTCAGGCTGTCCGGGGCGTCCGTGTTCTCAATTACAACTAATATCTTCACCCTTCCACTCCTTAACCTGCAATTATATCTGAAGCAGTTTTTCCTTCAGCTCTCCTTCTAAGCGGTTGATCTCTTTTTCCGCCTCCCTTCTCTTTTCCTTCCCCTCCTGCTGGATGCGCATCACTTCGTCCAGCGTGGAGATCAGCGATTCGTTCGTGGCGCGCAGCGTCTCCAGATCGACGATCCCGCGCTCGGATTCCTTCGCCGTCTCGACTGTGGCCATTTTCAGCTTCTCCGCATTCTTCTTCAGCAGCTCGTTCGTCATGTCCGTCACTTCACGCTGCGCCCGCGCCGCCTGCGCCGAATGCTCCACGCCCAGCGCGAGTACCATCTGGCTCTTCCAGAGCGGAACGGTGTTGACAATGGTGGACTGTATCTTTTCCACCATGACGGTATCGTTGTTCTGCACCAGGCGGATCTGCGGCGCCGTCTGGATCGAGATCATCCGCGTAAGCTCCAGGTCGTGGAGTTTCTTCTCAAACCGTGTGCAGAGCGATTCCAGATCCTTCGCTTCCTGGGCGTCCTCCGGCAGGCCGGACGCGTTCGCCTTCGCGATAAGCCCCGCAAGCTCCGTCCGGCGCACCTCCTCCACTTTCTTCTTCCCCGCCAGGATATACATGGAGAGTTCCTTGAAATATACCTTATTCTGCTCGTACATCTTATCCAAAAGGGCAGCGTCTTTCAAAAGCTGAACCTGATGCCCTTCTAACGCCTTGCAGATCTTGTTGACGTTCTCCTCCGCCTTGTCGTACTTCGCCTTCATCGCGCTTAACTTGTTCGACTGCTTCTTGAAGATCCCGAAAATGCCCTTTTCTTCCTCTTCGTCAAATTCCTTCAATTCCATGACGACCCCGGAAAGCAGGCCGCCGATCTCGCCCAAGTCCTTCGTCCTCACGTTTTCCAGGGCTTTTTCCGAAAAGTCCGCCATCTTTTTCTGCGTTCCCGCGCCGTACTGCAGCACGATATTGGAATCATGCAGGTCGATCTGGCTGGTGAACTGATCCACCATGCGCCGCTCCTCCTCGGAAAGCATCGTGTCGTCCCAGGCGGGCGCCTCTTCCAATTCCTGTTTTTGCCCGGCTTCCGCTGCTTCCGCCTTCTCCGAAAACGGATCCAGCGTCAGAACCGGGGCTTCGCTAAATTCTTCTAATGTATCGCTCATAAATTTTCCTCCTGTCTTTTTCTGCTATCCAAGGTTTTTCGTCCTGTCAAAATCCTTCCCCGCCAGCCCTTCCTGGGAAAGCATCGTGTTCAGCACGGAGATGTCGGAAGAGACGTCCCATGCCACGTCCTCAAACAGGCTGTCCAACAATTTCTCAAACGCCGCGTTCAGCGTGCCTAACGTCTTCTCAATCTCCCGCTTCGAGGACATGATATTCTCTCCCTGAATCGGCTGGCTGTCCAACTGGCGGTAGGCTTCTAACAGTTTTACCGTCGTAGGCAGGTAATATTCCATCAGCTTGCTGATATCATCCAGGGAATCCGGGTCTTCCCCCACCCTGTCGAAGATCTTCTGCACCAACGTCTCCATCCGGGAAATCTTCCCGGAGATCTCTTCCCCTGGGATCGCGCGGTTGCACGCCCGGATCTGTTCCAAGTACGCGTTCCCCTCTTCCATCACCTTCTGCACGCGGCTGTCCCCAGCAGGCTCTTTTCCCTTATCCTTCCCAGCTTCTCTTTCTTCCAGTTCAAGATTTTTCTGCTCTAAGCGCTGCCGCTGCAAGTCCCTGTATTCGCGGTACGTGTCGTGGCTGACGATCAGGCAGGCG
Source organism: uncultured Lachnospiraceae bacterium (assembly GCA_947626795.1). Lineage (GTDB taxonomy): Bacteria > Bacillota > Clostridia > Lachnospirales > Lachnospiraceae > Petralouisia. The sequence continues at coordinate 131,403 of CANQTH010000001.1, read as the reverse complement.
TTGTCGTCGTCTAAATGCCCCTGCCGGAACCAGCCCTTCTTTATCATTTTTTTCAGGTCTTTCTTGACATAACGGAAGGATCTTCCGCTCTTCCCCGCAAGATCCTCGATGTTGCAGTAAGTCTTCCCGTTCAGCCCCTCGATGTAGCCGCGGTACCGCTTCAAGGCGGAGATCAGGCTCCCGCCCTTCCATGCGGCCGCCGCCCCCGCGACCAGGAATGGAAGCAAAACAGAAAACGCGATCCGTATGCCTGAAGGGACGCTCCCTAAGAACAGGCACGAAAGGATCAGGATCAGAACAACCAGCCCAAGCCCGAAGCTGAACGTATAGCCCAGGATCGCCATTGTCCATCCCCCGACTTTCACGCCCGTATTTTTCTGGAAAAGCGCAGGATCCTGCCTTTTCTTATTCTCTTCCGGAAGCTTGCGCGCGCGGGCGTCCCTGTTATATTCGTAAGGCTGGAAGAAAAACGCGTCCCGCGCCTCGTTGACCGTATCCGTGACCGCCTTGCTCAACTGGCTGAAATTTCTGGAAGCCACGGCGTCTTCAACAATATCGCGGATATTCCTTCCAAATTTTTCCCATTCGCCGTCCATACGCCCCTCCGATCGTTCTTTTGCGGCAGTTCAGCTCTCCAGCCGCCCTGCCATGCTCTTTTCCCATCCGGTTTTCCCTGCCTTTATTATCTAACAAGTGTCCGCTAAAATCAATCTTTTTATTGTTTTCTTTTCTTCCTAATGATAAAATGAAGTTGCTGTCCGCTGGTCAATCGGCGAACTGTAACAAAATGACGATTTATGGAAATGAAACGGAGGATATCATGAAAACTTTTACAGATTTGAGGGATTTACTGAACAGGATCGACCACAGGGGATATCCCGCTTACAAGGATACGAGGGGGGCTTACCAGTTCGACGGCTACGTGCTGTCTATCGACCATGTGCAGGGCGACCCGTTCGCCGCGCCGTCCAAGGTAAGCGTCCACGTTCCGGGGAAAGTCGCGGGCTTCCCGGAAGACCTATACGATAAGAAGCACAAAAAGACCGCTCTGCAGGACTTCCTGATCCGGCAGTTCGCAAAGCAGGTCGAAGCCTTCACGTTCAAGGCGAAAGGTTCCGGGAAGAGCGGCCTGATGTCCGTAAGCAGATGCGGGCAGGAGATCCTGGAGCGGACGGCCTGCGAGATTGAAAAAGGCGGCGCCGTCGTCGTGCGGATGGAGATTGGCTTCCCGGCGAACGGGCGCACGATCAACAGCAGGGAGCTGATCAAGATCCTCTTCGATTTTCTCCCGGACTGCGTGAAAAAATCGCTCTTTTACCGTTCCTTAAACCCGCAGGCAGTGCGGAAAGTCGCGGAACTGGCGGAAGACCAGCAATACATCCGGGATGAGCTTCCAAAGCTTGGACTGGACGCGTTCGTCGCGAACGGCTCGATCCTGCCGAGGGAGTCCGGCGTGTCGGACCGCCCGATGCGGAACGCCGTCTCGTTCCAATCCCCAAAGTCCCTGGAAGTCACCCTGCAGCTCCCGAACCACGGAGAACTCTCAGGCATGGGGATCAGGCGCGGCATCACGCTGGTCGTGGGCGGCGGCTACCACGGAAAATCTACCTTATTAAAGGCGTTGGAGCTTGGCGTCTACAACCACATCGCGGGCGACGGGCGCGAATACGTGATCACGGACCAGACCGCGATGAAGATCCGCGCGGAGGACGGCAGGAGCATCAAGCAGGTGGACATTTCCATGTTCATCAACAACCTGCCCAATAAAAAGGACACGTTCCATTTCTGCACGGAAGACGCCAGCGGAAGCACCTCTCAGGCCGCGAACGTCGTGGAAGCGATGGAGACAGGCACGCGCCTGATGCTGATCGATGAAGACACGAGCGCGACGAATTTCATGATACGGGATGAGCTGATGCAGCGCGTCGTCAACAGGGATTCCGAGCCGATCACGCCTTTCATCGACCGCGTGCAGGAGCTTTCTTCCGGCTACGGCATTTCCACGATCCTCGTAGCGGGCAGCTCCGGCTCTTATTTCCACAAGGCGGACTGCATCATCCAGATGGACCATTACCTCCCGAAGGATATCACGGATTTCGCGAAAAAAGAGGCGCAGGCCTTCCCGATGCCGGACGAGCCTGTCAAGCCCAGCGACAAGCCTTCTTTCGCCCGCATCGTGAAGCCGGACTTTTCCTTCAAGAAGAACGACCGGATCAAGACGAAGACGCTTGGGAAAGATTCCATCTCGATCAACCGCGACACGATCGATCTGCGCTATGTGGAGCAGTTGGCGGACACGGAGCAGCTCTCCGCCCTCTCGTCTCTCGTCAAGTACGCGCAGCTTCATCTGATCGACGGGAAACGGACGCTCACGGACGTCGTCACACTTCTCTGCAATCTCCTGGGGCAGAAAGGGCTTGCCGGAGTCTGCGAAGGCAGCTACATCCCAAGCGGGCTTGCCATGCCAAGGAAGCAGGAAATCTACGCCTGCCTGAACCGTTACAGGAGCTTGAAGCTGTAGGATTCAAAGAATTCCCGCGCCATATGCATATTCCGGCAACCGCTATCTTTTCCGCGCGGATTGAAATGTGCGCCGTCAGGCGCACTAATTTCAAAAAACTCCCGCCCAACGGCTTTTCGCCGTGGGCGGGAGTTCTTTTTTCTAATTTGTGGGAGCTTCCACTCTTTATTTGCTTACTTTTACTTTCTTCGTCACTTTTACGCTCCCGACCTTCACCGTCACTTTCACGGTTCCGGCCTTCTTGCCCTTCAAAGTCGCTTTCTTGCCTTTCCCTTTGACAGTCGCGATCTTCTTCTTGTCAACGCTCCATTTTACCGTGCCTTTGAGGTTCTTCAAGGTCGCCTTCAATGTGATGGATTTGCCCTTCTTCACCTTCGCGGGCCCGCTGACTTTCAAGGAAGGCTTCTTCACTGTGATCTTGCAGGTCGCCTTTACTTTCGCATTCGCCTTGCTCGTCGCTGTGATCGTCGCCGTCCCTTTCTTCTTCGCCGTCACCACGCCGTTCGTCTTTCCGACGGAAACTGCCTTCACGTTGCTGGACTTAAATTCCACAGCTTTGTTGGACGCGTTCGCCGGACTTACCGTCGCTTTCAGTGTGAATTTCTCCCCGACCGACATGGACTTGGACTTCTTGCTCAATTTTATGCTTGTTACCGCGACGCTCGCCGCTTTTTCTTTTACCGTGATCTTGCAGGTCGCCTTGACGTTCGCGTTTTCCGCGCTCGCAACCACGATCTCCGCCGTCCCGGCCTTCTTCGCCGTTACTTTGCCGGACGCGTCCACGGACGCGACTGCTTCGTTGCCGGACTTGTATGTCACGGACTGGCTTGCGCCCGCCGGGCTTACCGTCGCCTTCAACTGCAGCGTCTCGCCGACGGTCATCGTCTTTGCCGCCGGGCTTACCTCGACTTTTTCAGCCGCCGGAACTGACGCTTCCGCCTTCTTCACGATCGATAACTTGTAATCCGCCTTTGTCTCATGGTCTTCCGCATAAACCTGGAGATTTACAACTGTCTCTTCTCCGCCGCTCAGCGATATCTTCTTTGCCTTCGTGTCGTCTACCAGCGCGCCTTCCACGTAGAGGAGGCCGTACTTGTCCGCAAGCTCTGTCGTGACCTGAACCTGCGCCGTCCCCAGCGGGACAACCAGCTTGTAATTGGAATCGTCCACTTTTTCCACTGTCCCAATGTCGGACTTAATGGACGCGATCCCCGCGTTGTTGTCATAATTCGTGCTGGTGTAAGCGTTTTTGTGCAATTTCGGGGAATCTTCCCCTTCCGCCCCGCTAAAGGAAATGCGGATCACGTCGCGCTCCTCGACAGTCCCTGTCGTATCGTCTTTCAGGCTGTATTTTTCCGCCGCGGCTACGACGCTGTCCGGGATCTCATATTTCTTGAAGTAGATCTCGCTGCCGCCGTTGTCCAGCTTGTCAGTCGCGATCACGGTATCGCCAACCTTGATCACCATGGTCTTGCCGTTGTCTTCCGGTGAATACTGGCAGGTGATGTAATTCTTCTTCGTCTTGTCTACCTTGAATAAGTAGGAGAAGCTGCCGCCCGCCTTCGCGTAACGCGTCAGCGCGCCCATGTCGCCGACGGAGCCGTTTCCTGCCTCTTCCATGCACGGATAGGTATCCTTGTTCCCCTCTGTCTGGGAACCGTAGCCGATGCCTACGCCGGACAGCGTAACATTCGTCTCGCGGCCGGATTCCTTCGAGCTTAAAATGCGCTCCTGAACCTGTTCCGGATCGTTCCCGGAGAACAGCCAATAAACCCCATACCTCTGGTCATGGATCCTGTAATACGGGGAGAACTTCAACGGCGTCGAGCCGCTCCAATCCGTCCCGTTCAGCGTAAAGTTCAGGGTATCCCCATCCCTTACAAGGTAATCTTCGATATTCTCAATAAATTCATCGACTGAAATGTCGCTCGGAACGCTCAATGTCTCAGACGTGAACGTCCCCTGGTTGGAAGTTCCGCCGTACCCGCTTGAGATCTTGCGCTCTTCCCCGTTTATGATCTTGTACTGGCAAACGTCGCACTGTACGCCGATCTGGTAGGTCGTCATCTTGTCGTCCGCGCCAAGCTCAGCCGCCAATACGAGCGGGCCGTACTTGAAGCCGTAAACCGTCCCCGCGTTATCCGGGAGCGTGTAGGACTTGATGCCCAGCGGGATCTTCATCTCAACTACATCGTTGCTGCTCCAATCGCGCTTGATGGAAACATAGCCGCCGCTTACTGTCGCCTGCGCCGCCGTCCCGTTCACCGTTACGGTCACGTCGCCCATCGCCCAATCCGGAACTCTCAAAAGAAGCTCCATCGGGACGCTCATCGGCGCCGTCTAACAGGCTTACGGTAAATTTCGTCGTATCGGATACCGGGATATCTGTTTCCTGTTTTACCTGTACTTTCTTATCCTTCCATGTCACGGTAGAGCTGATGAACTGGTTCACGACAAGCTGATCCGCCGTATGGAAATAGATCGCGTCCCCTAATTTCGTGAAGTTCTCAAGGCCCGTGCCCGTGCAGCACCAGAACCAGTTCTTTTCCAGGTCGGCGTTGCCGTATACCTTGAAATACCCGGTCGCCATCGGCTGGAAGTATGTCGTCATGCCCGTCTCTTCATTGATGGAAGCCATGATGGCGTTCGTGAAGTTCGTCTCATAGTAATCCGCATATTTCTTGTCGCCTGTGATGCGGTACAGTTCCCGCGTCATCTTTAACATATTATGCGTGTTGCACGTCTCGTTGTTGCAGTGGGAACGCTCCAGGTCAAGGACGTCGTCCATCCCGAAGAACTCGCATTCGCTGTTCCCGCCCGTGATATAGCTGTGGTGGTTCACAACCAGCGTCCAGAACGCTTCCGCGTACTGTAAATATTTGTCAACGTCTTTCTCGCCTTTCAGCGCGCGGTAACGGTTCAGCGCGCCGACGAATTTCGGGATCGTGCAGTTCGCGTGCCTGCCGTTCAAGACATTCTCTTTGCCGCTTAGCACAGCCTCAAACAAGCTGTCCTCATCAAACTTATGCGCTGCCTGCTCGATGTGATCCAGGTTCGCGTATCCATTATCCCTTGCGCACTTGTAAAGCTCGTACAGGCAGTCGTTCATGCCGCCGTACTCTGTCCACAGCACCCTCTGGTTCGTGGAAGCGTCCCACTTGGAAGTCCTCTCGTAGATCCACTCCGCAAGGTTTTCCGCAACTTCAAGCGCCGTCTCGTTCCCGGTATATTCATAAGTAGAAACAAGTCCGTTCACGATCTTGTGCATCGTGTACCACGGAACCCATGTGCCGCCAGTCGCTTTTCCTTCCAAAATATCAAACTGAAGCTCCGGCTTGCTCGGATTTTCCATGTTAGCGCCGAAGATGTAGCCCGTCCCCATCTTATCCTGGCAATCCTTCAGGCTGTCGATCAGATATTCCAGACGATCTTTCAGCGTGCGTTTGTCTCCTCCTACCTCGTCGCCGTAGCCATCCGCAACCGCCTGCGCGACAGCCGCAAGATAATGGCCGAGCGTATGCCCGGAGATCAGGCTGTTCTCCCATCCGTTGTACGGCTTGGTCGCGAAATCCCCGTCATTGTTGAAATCAAACATCCCGGATTTAATTTCATCCGCCGTATAACCTGCCGTCAGGCGGAAATTGTAAAGAAGTCTGTCCGGATCGAACGTATTTAAGAAATCAACGTCCTTCTGCGTAGCATTCGTATAATATTCGTCCTCCATCGTGACATCCGCGAGCGTGAACTCCTGCAGATCCGTCGCCGCGCTCTCCGCAAGGACTTTTAACACGAATTTCTTTTCCATGGAGCTGTCGCCGTATGTGACTTTCGCCGTCAGCGTCACGAAAACGTCGTCTTCCCCTGTTTTCGGCCTCGTAACCTTGCCGTCCGTGGAGATGACCGCCCCGTTTGAGCTGCTCCATTCGATCGTGCTGCCGTTCGCGCCTTCCTTCACCAGCTCGATGTCGCCGCAGATCTCGGTTTCATTTAAGATCAGGGACGCGTAATCGCTCTTTAAGCGGCGTTCCTCTTCCGCCTTCTTCTCTTCCTCCGACATCTCGCGGTGGTTGCGGATCAGGATATAAGCGACGTTGATCGCCTTGTTGTTATCGCCTGTCGCCCGGAAGTTCACGGTCAGCTCGCCGTCTTTTACTTCATATGTCGCTGTCGCAGGCTTCTTGGAGGACGCTTCCATGCCTTCCTTTAAAGTCGCCTGCGTGTCTTTCCCATAGTTCAGGTATACGTTCGGGGACTGGGAGCAGCTCCAAGGATCCACGCAGCATACGGTCACGTCGTATGTGCCGTTCTCAATCTCAAACGCATAATCCAGAAAACGCTCTTCAATCCCTTTTTCCCAGAAATTCTTCGTATAACGGTTCGTCACGTCTTTCGCGGCATTCGTGCCGTCTACCTGCTCGTTCGCCCAGGTGTTTGCCGTATATACGCCGCCGTTTTTCGGGAGTGTGCCGTTTTGAGGATTACCTGGCAGCTCCTCTTTGGTATCCACGATGCCCCATTTGTACCCGGTCTTCGCGTCCGGGCCGTATACCTGCTCCGTCACGCTGTTGTGCGTCCCGAGCTGGTCGCCCGCGCTTACGGTATCAACTGTGTAATCGCCGCAGTCTACAAAATAAATGACGTCCTTATCTTCCCTGTCCGCCGGGGCCTTCTCTACCGGGGCCGGCTCTGCTAAGACCTTTACCTCGAACTCTTTCGTGTCCTTCGCGTCCCCGGACGTGATCGTCGCCGTGAGCTTCACGGAAACGTCTTCTTTGCCTGCAGCCGGGCGCGTCACTTTCCCGTCGTTGGAGATGACGTCCGTGTTGCTGCTGCTCCACTCGATCTTGCTCCCATTCTCACCGGAAGAAGGCAATTTGATATCTTCGGATACTTCCTCCGGAAGGGTAAGGCTCATCTTGTCCTTTCTTACCTTAGCTTCATCCTCTGTCTCCTCTTCCTTTATGGACTGGATCATGATGTAAGAAACATTTACACAAAGAGTCTCTCCGCCTGATCCTCTAACGTCTACCGTCACTTTATCTGTGTCGGACGTTACGTCCACGACGCCGGATACTTCCGCCCCTGTGGACGGCACGGCGAAGCCTTCTTCGGATAAGGCAACTTCCTGCGCCGCCGTCTCCATGGATGCTTTTACAACTTGAAATTTTGAAACATTCCACGGATTCGCGCACCCTACGGTTATCTCATACTTTCCTTTTTCCAACTCAAACGCATAATCAACATAACGTTCATCATATCCTTTTTCAGGAAAATTTTTGCTATAACGGTTCGTCACCATCTTGTCCAGTTCCTGTCCAACAGGAAGGCCTTCCTGCGCCCAGGTATTCGCCGTGTATACGCCGCCATTATCAGGAGCTCCTGGATTCGTGAGTCCTTCCCCTTTTTTATCTTCCAGTTCCTCCTCCGAATCCACGACGCCCCACTTGTACCCGGTCTGGGCGTCCGGGCCGTATGCCTGGTCCGTCACGCTGTTATGCGTCCCAAGCTGGTCGCCTTCGCTTACGGTATCAACCGTGTAGTCCCCGCAGTCCACAAAGTAGACGATGCTCTTGTCCTCCCGGTCAGCGGGAGCCGGGGTCTCCGGAGCCGCAAGCGCCGTCCCGATCCCGCCTGTGGACAGGGACGTCACACACATCGCAGCCGTCAATACCCCGGCTGCGGCTTTCCTGAAAAAGCCTCTTACTTCCTTTCTCATTAAAAATCTCCTTTCTTTTATTTTTTACCCCGCAGATTGCAGGAACGCGGCTCTCCGCGAGATGAAATGTGACCTTGGCCAAGTCAGATATTATGTAGTCAAACCCATTCCGTCACTCATACGTCTATTCTATCATTCTTTTCCTTAAAATGATATAGCTTTTTTAAAAAATCAAAGATTTCCTTCTTTTTCCTCTGTATCATTTTCGTCCCCGTCTTCTTTTTCCGGATCCAGGGTCTTGTCCTCGCGCACCTTCGCGATGCTCGCCACTGTAATGTCATCGGACAAGTCCATCAGCTTCACGCCGGAAGTAATGCGTCCCAGGACGGAAATCCCTTCTACTTTTATGCGTATAATGATCCCTTCCGTCGTGATCATCATGATCTCATTGTCCCGATTGACAGCCTTTACGCCCACAATGTTCCCTGTCTTTTCCGTAATCTTGTAGCATTTTACCCCTTTTCCGCCGCGGTTCTGCGCCGTGAACTCGTCGATCCTCGTCAGCTTCCCAAGGCCTTTTTCCGATGCGATTAGAAGATATTCTCCCTGCGTGTCCATCTGCATCCCTACGACCTCGTCCCGGTCCGCGAGGTTCATCCCAATTACGCCCATGGAAACCCTGCCTGTATTCCTTACGTCCGTCTCATGGAAACGGATGCACTGGCCGTATTTTGTGACGAGCAGGATGTCCTTCGTGTTGTCGGTAAGCTTCACCTCGATCAGTTCGTCCTCTTCCCGCAGGTTGATGGCGGCAAGCCCTTTCTTGCGGATATTCCCATAGTCCGTGACAGGCGTCTTTTTCACGATCCCTTTTTTCGTCGCCATGAACAGGTAATGGTCGTCCTGGTACTCCCGGATCGGGATGACCGCCGTGATCTTCTCTCCCGGCTGGAGCTGGAGGATGTTCACGATCGCCGTCCCCCTTGCCGTCCTTCCGGCCTCCGGTATCTCATAAGCCTTAATGCGGTAGACCTTCCCCGTGTTCGTGAAGAACATCAGGTAATGGTGGGTCGTCGTCATGAGCAATTCTTCGATATAATCGTCCTCGATCGTCTCCATTCCCCTGATGCCCTTGCCGCCGCGGTTCTGGCTCTTGAAGTTATCCACGCTCATGCGCTTGATGTAGCCCAATTTCGTCATGGCGATGACAGTATTCGACATCGGGATCAGATCTTCCATGGAAATGTCATATTCGTCAAACCCGATGGACGTCCGCCTGTCGTCCCCGTATTTTTCCGAGATCGCCACGATCTCTTTCCGGATGACGCCGAGCAGCTTTTTCTCATCCGCGAGGATGGCCCTCAATTCCTGGATCAATTCCATTAATTTTCTGTATTCCTCTTCGATCTTCTCCCGTTCCAAGCCTGTCAGGGAGCGGAGGCGCATATCCACGATCGCCTGCGCCTGCACGTCGGACAACGCGAAACGCTCGATCAGCCGCGTTTTCGCATGGTTCGTGTCGTCGCTGCTCCTTATAATGCTGATAACTTCGTCGATGTTGTCTAAGGCGATCAGCAATCCCTCTAAGATATGGGCGCGCTTCTCCGCCTTGTCCAGTTCGTAGCGCGTCCGCCTTGTGACAACCTCTTCCTGGTGCTTTAAGTAATGCCCCAGCATATCCTTCAAATTCAGGACTTTCGGCTCGTTTCCCACCAACGCGAGCATGATCACCCCAAATGTGTCCTGGAGCTGGGTATGCTTATAAAGCTGGTTCAGTATTACGTTCGGGTTCACGTCCTTGCGCAGCTCGATGCAGACGCGCATCCCTTCCCGGTTCGACTCGTCGCGCAGATCCGTGATGCCGTCGACTTTTTTGTCCTTTACAAGTTCCGCGATCTTCTCGATCAGCCGCGCCTTATTTACCATATAAGGCAGCTCCGTCACCACAATGCGGTTCTTCCCGTTCTGCATCGGTTCGATCTCGGAAACGGCGCGCACTTTGATCTTTCCGCGCCCCGTACGGTAAGACTGCTCGATGCCGGAAGTCCCGAGTATCATGCCCCCGGTCGGAAAATCCGGGCCTTTCACGATCTCTAAGATCTCCTCGATCTCCGTCTCTTTGTCCTCGATCTTGTTGTCAATGATCTTCACGACCGCTGCGACGACCTCGCGCAGGTTGTGCGGCGGTATGTTCGTCGCCATGCCCACGGCGATCCCTGTCGTCCCGTTCACCAGAAGGTTCGGATAACGGGAAGGGAGGACTGCAGGCTCTTTTTCCGTCTCGTCGAAGTTCGGGACAAAATCGACCGTGTCCTTCTCAATGTCCGCGAGCATCTCCATCGAGATCTTGCTGAGGCGGGCTTCCGTGTAACGCATCGCAGCCGCTCCGTCGCCGTCCACGGAGCCGAAATTTCCATGCCCGTCCACGAGCATATAGCGTGTGGACCATTCCTGCGCCATGTTGACCAGTGCCCCGTAAATGGAACTGTCGCCGTGCGGATGGTATTTACCCATCGTATCCCCGACGATACGCGCGCATTTGCGGTGCGGCTTATCCGGCCCGTTGTTCAGTTCGATCATCGCATAGAGGATCCTGCGCTGGACGGGCTTGAGCCCGTCCCTGACGTCCGGCAGCGCGCGGGACGCGATCACGCTCATGGCATAATCGATATAGGATTCTTCCATTGTTTTTTTCAAGTCGACTTCATCGATCCGATCGAATATCTTATCATCCATCTGTTTTTCCTCCTTCAAGGCTCGCCCGCAGCCTCATCCCAGCCAAAATCCCAAGCCGATCCTGCGGGACGCATGGCCAAGCGCGAAAACAGCCCTTTCCTTTTGCCGCGCGGCTTATCCCTGCCGCCTTTTCCTTCGCGCTTAAAGCTTAGCCTCTGATGCCACTATACGTCCAGATTCTGTACATATTTCGCATTTGCCTCGATAAATTCGCGCCTCGGCTCTACCTTATCCCCCATCAATGTCGTAAACGTCAGGTCAATCTCGGAAGCCGTCTCGTCGTCGATCGTGACGCGCTCTAAGATACGCGTCTCCGGGTCCATCGTCGTCTCCCACAACTGCTCCGGATCCATCTCCCCAAGCCCTTTGTAACGCTGGATCTTGTTGTTCCCGTCCCTTCCGATTTCTTCTAAGATGCTGTTCAGCTCCGCGTCGTCGTAAGCGTACCACACCTTCTTGTTTTTCTCGATCTTATACAGGGGCGGCTTCGCCAAATACACGTACCCCTGCCGGATCAGCTCCGGCATGAACCGATACATGAACGTGAGCATCAGCGTGCTGATGTGCGCGCCGTCCACGTCCGCGTCCGTCATGATGATGATCTTGTGGTAACGCAGCTTCGTAATGTCAAAATCCTCATGGATGCCCGTGCCGAACGCCGTGATCATCGCCTTGATCTCGGCATTCCCGTAGATCCTGTCAAGCCTTGCCTTTTCCACGTTCAGGATCTTCCCGCGCAGCGGAAGGATCGCCTGCGTCGCGCGGCTGCGCGCTGTCTTGGCCGAGCCGCCCGCGGAATCCCCCTCCACGATGAAGATCTCGCAGTTTTTCGGATCTTTGTCGGAGCAGTCCGCCAATTTCCCCGGCAGGGATGTGTTCTCAAGCGCGGTCTTCCTCCGCGTTAAGTCCCTCGCCTTCCGCGCCGCTTCCCGCGCGCGCTGCGCTAAGAGAGATTTTTCGCAGATGGCCTTGGCGACCGTCGGATTCTGCTCTAAGAAATACGTAAGCTGCTCGCTCACCACGCTGTCAACCGCGCCCCTGGCCTCGCTGTTCCCCAGCTTCTGCTTCGTCTGCCCCTCGAACTGCGGCTCCTCTACCTTTATGCTGATGATCGCCGTCAAGCCTTCCCGGATATCTTCTCCGGAAAGCGCAGCCTCGTTCTCCTTTAAGATCTTATTTGTCTTCGCGTAATTGTTAAACGTCTTCGTCAGCGCGTTCCGAAAACCCGCCAGATGCGTGCCGCCCTCCGGCGTCGTGATATTGTTCACAAAACTATATGTCGCGTCGTTGTAAGAATCGTTGTGCTGCATCGCGACTTCGACATAGACCCCGTCCTTTTCGCCCTCGCAGTAGATGACGTCCTCGTAAAGCGCCTCGTTGCTGCGGTTTAAGTACGTGACAAATTCCTTGATGCCTCCCTCGTAGTGGAACTCATTCTCCTGCTCTAATCCTTCGCGCTCGTCGATTAAGCGGATCTTGATCCCCTTCGTCAGGAAAGCCATCTCGCGCAGGCGGCGCTTCAGCGTGCTATAATCAAATACCGTGTCCTCAAAAATGCTTCCGTCCGGGTCGAACGTCACCCGCGTGCCTGTCCGTTCCGGCTCGCATTCCCCGGAAACTTTCAGCGGATACATGCTCTTCCCGCGCTCATACCTCTGCTTGTAGATCTTCCCTTCGTGAAAGATCTCTACCTCAAGCCAATTGGAAAGCGCGTTTACGACGGAAGCGCCTACCCCGTGCAGCCCCCCGGACACCTTATATCCCCCGCCGCCGAACTTCCCGCCCGCGTGCAGCACCGTGAACACGACCTCCACGGCCGGAAGCCCGGCTTTGTGGTTGATCCCGACCGGGATGCCGCGCCCATTGTCCGTAACGCGGATCTTGTTGTCCTTTAATATGCAAACCTCGATCAAGTCGCAGTACCCCGCGAGCGCCTCGTCAACGGAGTTATCCACGATCTCATAGACAAGATGGTGGAGTCCCCGCGAGGAAGTGCTGCCAATATACATCCCAGGCCTCTTGCGGACCGCCTCCAATCCTTCTAAGATCTGAATCTGGTCTGCCCCGTATTCCGCGTTCGTATTCGTGTTCGTACTCATGTGACTCTCCTTTTTCTAAACTAAATGCTTCCCGCCCTGACGGTTCCGTTTCTCACTTGAAACACCTTGTTGATCTCAAATCGGTTCTTCACAAACTCATCCAGCCCCGTGCAAGTGACCACGGCCTGGATATCGTGGATCCTGTTCAGCAGGAAATTCTGCCTGCTGCTGTCAAGCTCCGACAGTACGTCGTCCAACAGCAGGACCGGCGTGTCCTTGATCGACTCCTTCACCAGATCGATCTCTGATAATTTCAGAGAGAGCGCGCAGCTCCTCTGCTGCCCCTGGGAGCCAAACTTCCGGATATCGACGCCGCCGACTAAAAAGCACATATCGTCCCTGTGCGGCCCGACGGAAGTCATGCCGAGCTTCAAGTCCCTCTCCCTGCGCCCTGAGAGCTTCTTCTCAAATTCATCCTCTTCCGTATCCGGCTCATAGGAAAGCTTTAAATCTTCCTTCCCGCCGGAGATATCCCAATGGATCGTGCGCACGATCTCGCCCAATCGGCTTATGAACTCCTTTCGCGCCCGTATGACCTTTTTTCCACATTCCACAAGCTGCTCGTCCCAGACCGGAAGCGTATCCTTTAGCTCCGGCCGAAAGCCCATGTCCTTTAAGAGCTTGTTCCTCTGGTTCAGCGCCTTGTTGTACTTCGTTAATTGGAACAGGTAGATCTTATCCAACTGGCAAAGTTCGAGATCCAAAAACCTCCTCCGCTCCGAAGGCCCGTTCTTGATGATATTCAGATCTTCCGGAGAAAAAAAAACGATATTTAAGATGCCGAACAGCTCCGACGCTTTCTTGATCGGAACACGATTCACCGCAATCCCTTTCGGCTTGTTTTTCTTAATGTGCATATCAATCTGATGTTCCAGACCATTTTTCTCTACAATGGTGCGAATATGCGCTTCTTCTTCCCCAAACTGGATCAGCTCCCTGTCCCTGCTTCCCTTATGGGATTTAGAAGTACCGCTTACATAGACGGATTCCAGCACATTTGTCTTGCCCTGTGCGTTATCTCCATAAAGAATATTTGTTCCCCTGTCAAATTCCAGGTATAAACTGCCGTAATTCCGAAAATGGCTCAAAGCAACGGACTTTAAAATCATTTCACAATCTTTACCGTCTCCCCTTCAAAAGAGACGATATCCCCGTCTGTCAGTTTTTTCCCCCTGCGCGTCTCTACTTCCCCGTTGACGGACACCAGCCCGTCCTGCACCACCAATTTTGCCATAACGCCGGAATCCACAAGGTTCGCGGCTTTGAGCGCCTGCCCTAATTTTATATAATCGTCCTTTAATTTCAATTCTTCCATTTCCCGACTGCCTTTCTGATCTTCAAGAATCCGGTCGATCGGCGACGCAGTAAGCTGCCCATCTGCGCCATGGCGCCATCGTTCCAATCTTCAAGGATCCGGTCGATCGGCGACGCAGTAAGCTGCCCATCTGCGCCATGGCGCCATCGTTCCAATCTTCAAGGATCCTGTCAATTAACAACCGCGTTGAAATTAACCGGGAGGATCAGATAGATGAAAGTCTCCTCCGCGTCCTTGATAAAGCACGGCGCCTTCGGGTTCACCATGTAGATGGACACTTCCTCTTCGTCGATGACGCGCAGCGCGTCGAGGAAAAACTTCGGGTTGAACCCGATCAGGATGTCCTTCCCCTCTTTTTCAATGTCGATATTTTCCGTCTGCGACCCGGAGAAGGAATTGATCCTAAGCTCAATGTTCCCGTCCGTCACGTTCATGATGATCGGCTTCTTCTCCCCCATCTTCAAGAACGGGTTCACGCGGTTGATGCCTTCTAAAAGCTGCCTCTTGCCGACTTTTATCTTCGTCTCGTAATCCGGGGAGAGCATCTGGTCGATCTTAAAATATTCCCCCTCGATCAGGCGGGACACGACCGTCGTGCTGTCGAACTCAAAGACGATATGCTTCTCCGTAAAGAACATCCTCACTTCCTCGTTCGTCTCGTCCGGAAGGATCTTGCTCATCTCGATCAGCGTCTTCCCGGGGATGATCCCTTTTTGCGCCTCATAGGAATCCTTCAGCTCGATGTTGCGGATCGAGATGCGGTGTCCGTCCAACGAGACGACTTTCAGGCGGTTCTCCTCGATTTCAAAAAGCTCCCCCGTCATCATCTTATTGTTGTCGCTGTCCGCGATGGAAAAGATCGTGCGCCGGATGGCCTCCTTTAGCGCGAATTTTGAGATCACGATCGGCTGGTATTTTTCTATGTACGGGAGATAAGGGAAGTCCTCCCCTGATTTTCCGATGATGTTGGTCGTTACTTTTTCACAGGTGATCACAGTCTTGAATGAGTCGTCCGTCACGATCATGACGTCGTTGTCAGGAAGTTCCCTCACGATCCCGGAAAAAATCTTCGCGTCGAACGCAATGACGCCGCGTTCCTCGATCATTCCTTCTATCTTTGTCTCTATCCCCAGTTCCATGTCGTTCGCGATCAGTTTGATCTCGTTCGTGGAAGCGTCGATCAGGATGCATTCTAAGATCGCCATCGTCGTCCTGGAAGGAACGGCTTTGGATACGATATTGACCCCCTGTAAGAGATTTTGCTTGGAACATACGATCTTCATGATGTGAATAACTCCTTCCTGCGTTCATAAATAAAAGAATATTAAGAGATTCATCTTAATCTTAATAGGCTCTGTTCAAATGTTCATAAGCCGCGCAAGCCGCTAAATAAGGCGGCCCGAAGCGCGAAACATTATGGATAAGCCTGTTCGTTTGGCCTTGAGGAAACATGGACAGGCTGTGGATGAAAAAATGCGGCCCTGCCTAGTTCGGGTTGATCTTCTTCTTGATCGTCTCGATCAGTTGATGAAAATCTTCATTATGTTCATATTCGTCGCTGATCTTGCGGACGCCGTGGACAACTGTGGAATGATCCCGTCCGCCCAGCAGCGTGCCGATCGTCACTAAGTTCGTCGAAGTCATGTTCTTGCACAGGTACATGGCGATCTGCCTCGGCCTTGCGATCTCGTTGCTGCGGCCTTTGGATATCATCTGATCCGTGGAGATGTTAAAGTGTTCCGCGACGATCTCAATGATGAGCTGCGGGGTGATCTCGCGCTTTTTGTTCGGCGAGATGATATTCTGAAGCTCCTCTACCGCAATGTCCATCGTGATGTCCGTATGTTCCAGGTTCGCGAAGGCGATCAGCTTGTTCAACGCGCCTTCCAGCTCGCGGATATTGGATTTGATGTTCGTCGCGATGTAATTTAAGATTTCGTCATCCAAAAGGAAGCCGTCCAGCTCCTGTTTTTTGCGCAGGATCGCCATCCTTGTCTCGTAGTCCGGATAGCCGATGTCCGCGAGAAGCCCCCATTCAAACCGGGAGCGGATGCGCTCTTCCAACGTCTCCATCTCCTTCGGCGGCTTATCGGACGAGAGGATGATCTGCTTCCGCGCGGAATGCAGGATGTTGAACGTGTGGAAAAACTCCTCCTGCGTGCTTTCTTTCCCGATGATGAACTGCACATCGTCGATCATAAGAACGTCTACCGTGCGGTACTTGTCGCGCAGCTTTGTCATGGCGGAGGCGTTGCCGTTACGGATGGAGTTGATCACTTCGTTCGTAAATTCTTCGGACGTCACGTAAAGGACTTTCTTGTAAGGCTTCTGCTGCAGGATGAAATGCCCGATGGACTGCATCAGATGGGTCTTGCCAAGTCCCGGCCCGCCGTAGATATAGAGGGGATTGTACACCTCCCCCGGGGATTCCGACACGGCGAGGCTCGCCGCGTGCGCGAATTTGTTATTCTTCCCGACTACGAAGGTGCTGAATGTGTAGTTGGGGTTTAAGTTGTTATTCTCAAGGCTCGACAGAAGCTCCGGATCTTTCGCCTGGTAAGGGCGCATTCCCCTAGTCTGCTCCTGTGAGATGAATACGATCTCATAATCGATCCCGGTGATCTCCGCGATCGCCACTTTAATAGGAAGCGTATATTTCTTCTTAATATAATTAATGCCCATCTCGACCTGCCCGGACGGGACGAGGATGTAGAGCGTCGTTCCCTCTACGTTGTATACGGTCAAAGGCTTCAGCCAGGTATTATAAGAAACGTCGGTCAAATCGTGTTCTTCTTTTACGGTTCTTAGGATCTCATCCCATTTTTCTAAAATCAGTTCCATGTCTATCTCCATGTTATCCTGTTCCGTGTATTAAGCGAAGGAAAAGCCCGTAGGCTTTTGCCATCCTATCATATCTATAATAACCTAAATTTTAGGAATAATCAATTAAAATTTTCCGGGCGCGGATTTTTCAAGATTGTGGAAAAAATAAAAATTCGCGAGTTTTTATCCACAACTTATCAACAAAACACGAATAACTTTTGAAAAAAAGGGAAAAGTTGGTAACTTGTGGATAACTTGGCGGAAATTGGGAAACAGGCGGCTTTTTTTGGAATGGTTATGGAATTTTTAAATTCCACGAAAAAATTGGGCGACAATGCTTGACTTAACCGTATTTTTTGATATAATCAAGTATGATGTTCTTTAACACAGAGGAGGTGGATCTTTATGAAAATGACTTATCAGCCGAAAAGGAAGCCGAGGGCGAGGACCCACGGATTCAGGAAGAGGATGAGCACGAAAGGCGGCAGGAGGGTTTTGGCCGCAAGGAGAAGAAAAGGAAGAAAGAGATTATGTGTATAGGCCACAGAACTTGTGGTCTTTCTTCTTAAAATGGAAAAAAGAGCATGAGATTTTCGGAATCTTTAAAAAAGAACAGCGATTTCCAGAACGTATATCGGAACGGCCGATCATACGCGAACCGTTTTTTCGTCATGTACGTTTTGGAACATGGGGCCGAAAAGAACAGATTGGGAATATCGGTAAGCAAAAAAGTAGGAAACAGTGTTATAAGGCATCATATTACAAGATTGGTAAGGGAAGCGTACCGATTACAGGAAGAGAAGTTCCACCGCGGTTTTGACGTCGTGCTGATCGCGCGGGCGGCGTCTAAGAACGTCTCGTACCAGGAGACGGAAAAGTCGCTGCTTCAGCTTGGAATCCGGCACGGGATCGTCGCAGAGGAATAAGAGCCTATTATTAATAGGAAAGAAGTGGAAAATTTTGAAGAATATCTTGATTTTTTTCATTAATTTGTATCGGAAGTATCTGTCGCCCTTGAAGACGACGAAATGCCCGTATTACCCTACCTGTTCGACGTATGGATTGGAAGCGGTTCAGAAATATGGGGCTTTGAAGGGTTCTTTGCTGGCTGGATGGAGGATTTTGCGATGCAATCCTTTCTCAAAAGGAGGATATGATCCAGTCCCATAGTTTGTTTTAGGAGGTTTTTTAGATTGGCAGATATTTTATTGACTCAGTATCCGGGCAGGATCTTAGGGCCGATCGCGCGGCTGATCGGCTATATCATGAATGGCCTTTATACGTTTTTTGATCATTTTTTTGGCATTCAGAATATTGCCCTGTGCATTATCATTTTTACTTTTATCATTTATTTTCTGATGCTGCCGCTGACTTACAAGCAGCAGAAGTTTTCGAGGCTCTCGCAGGCAATGCAGCCTGAGATCAATGCGATCCGGGAGAAGTACAAGGACAAGAAAGACCAGGCGTCGATGCAGAAGATGAACGAAGAGACGATGATGGTCTATCAGAAATACGGCGTTTCCACGGCGGGGAGCTGCGTGCAGCTTTTGATCAACTTCCCGATCATGCTGGCGATGTACCAGGTGATCCGGAACGTTCCCGCTTATGTCAGCAGCGTGAAGGACGTATATGTCCCGCTGGTTGATAAGATCACGGGAGTAAGCGGGTACAAGGACGTGATGCAGGCGTTCCTGGAAAAGGCGAATGTGAGCGTTTCCTTGAATTTTGAGACGGCGGAGACGACGGTAAATTCGATCATTGACGTGCTTTATGCGCTGCCAAGCGCCGGATGGGAGATCTTAAAGGATAGTTTCTCCGGATTGGTGGATATTATCAATACGACGGAAGCGTCCGTTTCCCATTTGAATAATTTTTTTGGAATCAATATCGCGAACTCGCCGATAAGCTTGATCGGGAGCGGGTGGAAGGAAAAGGATTTCTTGTTGATATTCGTAGCGCTCCTGATCCCGTTTGTCTCTTACTTTTCACAAGTTTTGAACGTCAAGCTCATGCCGACTTCCACTCCGGCGGGCGGCTCGGATAACGACGCGATGGCAAGGCAGATGAAGACGATGAACACGGTGATGCCGCTCTTTTCCCTCTTGATGGTATTTTCCGTTCCGGTCGGCCTTGGGATTTACTGGATCTCAGGTTCTTTGTTCCGCTGCCTCCAGCAGGTAGTCATGAACCGTCAGATGAAGGATCTTGACCTGGAATCGATCATTGAGAAAAATAAGGAAAAGGCGCAGAAGAAGAAAGAGAAGCAGGGCATTTACGCGAACCAGATCTCAAACGCGGCCAGGATGAGTACCCGCAGGATCGTGGAGACTTCCGGCTCTCCGGAAAAGGAAGAGAAGATCCGTATGGCTGTAGAGTGCGCGAAGAACGCGAAGAAGGGAAGCCTGTTGGAAAAGGCGAACTTAGTCAAGGAGTTTAACGAAAGAAACAATAAATAGTCTGTTTTTAGGGACAGGGGGAATTTGAATGGATTATATTGAAGTGACAGGGAAGACAGTAGACGACGCGATCACGGAAAGCCTGGTGCAGCTTGGGGCTGTCAGCGACGAGATCGAATATGAGGTAATTGAAAAGGGAAGCTCCGGTTTTTTAGGGATCGGGAGCAAGCCGGCGAGGATCCGCGTCCGCAAGAAATTTACAGTGGAAGGCTATGTAAAAGACTTTTTGAGCGACGTGTTCCGCGCGATGGACATGAAAGTCGAGATTTTCATCACGAAGAGCGAGGACGAAAAGAACATCAGCGTGGAGCTGAAAGGCGACGAGATGGGCGTTTTGATCGGAAAACGCGGACAAACCCTGGATTCTCTGCAGTATTTGACAAATCTTGCGGTCGGGAAAAAAGTCAATGAATACGTGAAGGTGAAGATCGACACGGAGGACTATCGGAAGCGGAGGAAAGAGACGCTGGAGAACCTGGCCAAGAATATTGCATATAAGGTAAAGCGGACGAAGCATTCGATCTCGCTTGAGCCGATGAACCCGTTCGAGCGGCGCGTGATCCATTCGGCCCTGCAGGGCGACCGTTACGTCACTACCCACAGCGAAGGGGAAGAGCCGTTCCGCCATGTGGTCGTTACATTAAAAAGAAATTAATGAAGGATGAGGTTTTAAGGCTTTCTCAACATGAAAAATTGAGAAAGCCTTTGTTATTCCCGCGAGCAACAAGCCAAGCGGACGTGCTTGCACGTCCATTTGGCGACTGCCGCGAGGGCATTGTGTGCCAGTGGCACACGTTCAGTGCCGACCGAAGTGGAGCGTAGACCAAATAACCTGTAGCTTGCAGCGGGTTATTTGACTGATTCGATAAGTGATTGAGAAAGGAAGCGTTCATATGGGAACAGAGACGATCGCCGCGATTTCAACCGCAATGGGAAATTCCGGGATTGGGATCGTGCGGATCAGCGGGGACGGCGCGTTTCAGGTCATAGACCGGATCTATCGAGCGGCGCGCGGGAAGAAAAAGCTTTCTCTGGCGAAGAGCCATACCGTTCATTACGGCTATATTTACGATGGGAAAAAAATGATTGACGAGGCCATGGTCTTGATCTTGCGTTCCCCGCATACGTATACGGCGGAGGATACCGTGGAAATTGACTGCCATGGAGGAGCTTTGGTGATGAGGCGGATCTTGGAGGCCGCGGTAAAAAACGGGGCGCGTCCGGCCGAGCCGGGAGAATTTACGAAGCGCGCTTTTTTGAATGGAAGGATCGATTTATCCCAGGCGGAATCCGTCATGGATGTGATCAGCGCGAAAAATGACTTTGCGCTGGAATCTTCGCTTCAGCAGCTTCGCGGGAGTGTGAGGGAAGAGATTCAGTCGATCCGCGCCGCGATCCTCCATGAGATTGCGTTTCTTGAATCCGCCCTGGACGACCCGGAACATATTTCAATCGAAGGATATGGGGAGAGGCTTTTATCTCTTTTGGAAGGGATTTTGGAAAGGGTGCGGAGATTGCTGGATTCTTCCGAGAATGGGAGATTGTTGAAAGAGGGGATTGATACCGTGATCGCGGGGAAGCCGAACGTGGGGAAATCCTCCCTTCTAAATTTCCTTACGGGAAAAGACCGGGCCATCGTGACAGAAGTCGCCGGGACGACGCGCGACATTTTGGAAGAGCAGGTTCTTTTGGATGGGATCGCCTTGAACGTCATGGATACAGCCGGAATCCACGACACGCAGGACGTTGTGGAAAAAATAGGTGTGGAAAAGTCTAAAAAATGTTTATTAAATGCAGACTTAATATTAATTCTTGTGGATTCTTCCTTAAAATTAGAGAAGGAGGATTTTGAGATTTTTGATCTGATCAAGGACAAGAAGGCGATCGTCTTATTGAATAAGTCCGATCTGGAACAGGCGGCTTCAGAAGAAGACGTGAGGGCGTTTCTGGAACGGGAAGGTTTGGAATGTCCGGTTCTTTCCATTTCCGCAAAGACCGGGGATGGGATCGCCTTGTTGAGGGATCAGATCAAGCAGCTTTTTTTCCATGGGGAGATTTCGTTTAACGATGAAATTTCCATTACGAACGTCCGGCAAAAGGCCGCGCTTTCTTCCGCTTTGGAAAGCCTTTTGCTCGTAAAGAAGAGTATTGAGGACGGGATGCCGGAGGATTTTTATTCGATCGACCTGATGGACGCTTATCAAGAGTTGGGAAAGATCATCGGGGAATCCGTCGGGGAAGATCTGGTAAACGAGATATTTTCCAAGTTCTGCATGGGAAAATGATGGGGACGGTAAATGTTTGGCTCGGGGTTTTGCATTTGGATCAAGATGCCCTACGGAGAATGTCTTGAAAGAGGCGTTTTGGAGGGTTACGTGGAATATGAGAGAGGAGATCAAGATGCCTTATCTTACAGAAGAATATGATGTAGTAGTAGTTGGGGCCGGGCATGCCGGATGCGAGGCGTCGCTTGCCTGCGCGAGGCTCGGGCTGGAGACGATTGTTTTTACGGTCAGCGTGGAGAGCATTGCGCTGATGCCTTGCAACCCGAATGTCGGGGGAACTTCAAAAGGCCATTTGGTGCGGGAGGTGGACGCGCTTGGCGGCCAGATGGGGATCAACATTGATCGGACGTTTATTCAATCGAAAATGTTAAATGCCTCGAAAGGCCCTGCGGTACATTCTCTCCGCGCGCAGGCGGATAAAGCGGAATATAGCCGTCAGATGAGGAGGACTTTGGAAAATACGGAACATCTTACCATCCGGCAGGCGGAGGTAGCGGAGCTGATCGTGGAAGACGGAATTGTAAAAGGCGTGCGGACTTTTTCAGGGGCTTCTTATTACAGTAAGGCTGTCGTACTTTGTACCGGGACTTACTTGAAGTCCCGCTGCCTTTATGGAGATGTGGTGAATGAGACGGGTCCGAACGGTTTGCAGCCCGCAAACCATTTATCGGATTCTTTAAGGGCAAATGGTGTTAAATTATTCCGCTTTAAGACTGGTACTCCGGCAAGAATAGACAAAAGATCCATTGATTTTACGAAGATGGAAGAACAGAAAGGCGATGAGCGCATCATCCCATTTTCTTTTACGACGGATCCGGACTCTGTGCAGATCGATCAGGTTTCCTGCTGGCTGACTTATACGAATGAGAAGACGCATGAAGTCATTCGAGAAAATCTTGACCGTTCTCCGCTTTATTCTGGGATGATCGAAGGGACGGGGCCGAGGTACTGCCCTTCGATTGAGGATAAGGTCGTGAAGTTCGCGGATAAGGACAGGCATCAGGTTTTTATCGAGCCGGAAGGGCTTTTTACGAATGAGATGTATGTCGGCGGCATGTCAAGCTCGCTGCCGGAGGACGTCCAGCATAAGATGTATAGGACGGTTCCAGGGCTTGAGCATGCGAAGATCGTAAGGAACGCTTATGCGATCGAATATGACTGCATCGACCCGAGGCAGCTTTCCCCTTCGCTTGAGTTTAAGAAGATCAAGGGGCTGTTTTCCGGCGGACAGTTCAACGGGAGTTCGGGTTATGAGGAGGCGGCGGCGCAGGGATTAGTGGCGGGGATCAATGCCGCGATGTCTGTGCTTGGTAAAGAACCGTTGATCCTTGACCGCTCGGAAGCTTACATTGGGGTTCTGATCGACGATCTTGTGACGAAAGAAAATAGCGAACCTTACCGCATGATGACTTCACGAGCGGAATATCGCTTACTTTTACGTCAGGATAACGCGGATCTGCGCCTTTCCAAAAAAGGATATGAGATCGGGCTGGTGTCAAAAGAGCGTTACGATCACGTTGTGGAAAAAGAGCGGCTGATCGAGGAAGAGATCGAGCGGGTTCAGAAAGTGAGGATCGGCGCTTCCGAGCGAGTGCAGAAATTACTGGAAGCGCATGGGAGCGTTCCGCTGCGGTCGGGGACGACGCTTGTTGAATTGATCCGGCGCCCGGAGCTTACGTATGATCTTTTGGAGGAGATTGACGAGGGGCGTCCGAGCCTTCCGTTTGACGTGAGAGAACAGGTGAACATCCATATCAAGTATGAGGGTTATATCAAAAGGCAGCTAAAGCAGGTGAAAGAATTTAAGAAGTTGGAAAACAAGAAGCTGCCGGAGCATTTTGACTATGATCAGGTGAAGAGCCTCCGGATTGAGGCGAAGCAGAAATTGAACTTATATCAGCCGATCAATGTGGGGCAGGCTTCCAGAATATCGGGCGTCTCCCCGGCGGACATTTCCGTTTTGCTCGTTTATTTGGAGCAGATGAGCCGGAACAGGCAGCGGCCTTTGGATTGAGATGGGGGGAAGAAGATGGAGGAAAACTTGAAAATCTTTTGCGACGGGCTGGAAAAATTGGATTTGAACCTTACAAAAGAAAAATTAAATCAATTTTTAATTTTTTATCATTTGATGATTGAGAAGAATAAAGTGATGAATCTGACGTCCATCACGGAGTGGAAGGAAGTAGTGGAGAAGCATTTTTTGGATTCTCTAAGCCTTGCGTCCGCGTTGGATCTTTCCGGGGAGATGAAAATCCTGGATCTTGGGACGGGCGCGGGCTTTCCCGGGATACCGCTCAAGATTGCGTTTCCGCAGTTGGATCTAGTTCTGATGGATTCCTTGAAGAAGCGCGTCACGTTTTTAGATGAGGTGATTCATGCGTTAAAGTTAAGTCATGTCCGCGCAATACATGGACGAGCGGAAGAAATGGCCCGAAAATCGGAGTATCGGGAGAAGTTCGATCTTTGCGTTTCGCGCGCCGTCTCGAACCTTTCTTCCCTTAGCGAGTATTGCCTTCCTTTCGTGAGACGCGGTGGGATGTTTGTTTCTTATAAGTCCGGGAAGATCGACGAGGAAGTCGCGCAGGCAAGAAAGGCAATCCAGGTTATGGGCGGAGAACTTCCGGAGGTGAGAAAGTTTACCCTGGCAGGCACAGATCTTTCGCGCTCATTTGTCCAGATCAAAAAAAAGAAGGAAACGCCGAAAGCCTATCCGAGGAAGGCTGGCGTTCCTTCTAAAGATCCGATTCAATGATAGTTTGCTGAACTGTTGCTCACATTGGCTTTAAGTATAAATTCAAGACGTCGAGAAGCTTGTCCGGAGCTTCCAGTTGAGGAAGGTATTTTGAATCTTCCACGCAGGAAGCTTCGATGGAAGGATTGTATGAAACATAGGAATGAATGATCGCGTCCCGTTCCGGGCGTTCTTTGCTTTCAATCAGATAAATGCTGTTGTTGATATTTTTTAAGGCATGCACGATGTTAATATTCGTGTAATGCGATTTTATACTTGACAGCAGATATTTTCCATTTCCATTGCCCGCGTGCGCAGCTTCATAGTAAGAATCCAAAACTCTCGTAGGAACAAAATGGCTTTCATAATAATAATCGTTGTAGAAAGTCTTCTCGATGCTTCTTTTCGTGAAGGCCAGGTTGTAGATCATTGTCCCGAAGATTGGAGAATCAATGAAAAATTTCAGCGCGTTCTTTCTCTTGCTCGGCGTCTTGCAAAATTCAGCTAAATGGTTCGGGTTAATGATCAGGATCTTGTTAAAAAGATCAGGTTCCATGTTGCAGGCCATTACTGTGAAAGAGGAAGAATCCCCGGTTGCGACGACGTCAGGCTTGCTTTTGATCATAGTCCGGATGAAATCCGTCAAAAGCTGCACATAGAGATAATTGCTGTAGGTGATGTTCGGCTTATCGCTTCGCCCGCATCCAAGCAGGTCAATCGTATAGACCGTGTAGCTTTTTGCCAGGTGGTTCACGATCCTGTGCCATTCGTAAGATGAGGAAGCCGGGTTCAGGTCGTGGATCAATAATACGGGAGATCCTTTGCCTTGCTTTGTATAAAAAATTTTTCCGTATTTCCAATCAAAAAAATTCCCATGATCCGTTTTCAACAGATTGCCCATAGAAGAGGAAAGGCTGATCGCCTTGTTGATCCCATAGACAGAAATCGTAGTGATCGTGCTTAGAAGCAAAAAATTGCGAAAATGTTTTTTTATCATAAGATATCTCCTTTTGGTGGGTTTCTCATATTTTGTCCTGCGTAGAACATAGAACAATTCTATTACTTTTATTATAGACGAAAAATCCAAGATATACAAACAAAATAATTTAAAAATATCTCTTTTCTTATATTTGAATTTAAGATAAAATAAAGGTATCAATTTAGAACTTTGATTTTTATCATTTACTATATATGGTATTGAACATTTGTTCACAACAATTTTATAAAATATGGACTTTGATATAATCGTAAAGTCCTGAACTGTTATGAAAAAGTTGCGGCATTTCAAAAGAGGAAGAGAATATGGTTGTAAGTTATTTAGAGAGAATGCATCATTTGATGTATGAGGAAAAAATAAAACTGGAACGGGAATATCAGAAGAAGCTAACGCTTTTAAAGGACAATGAAAAATTTATTCAAACTTTGGAAAAATCCCTGGATGAAAATTATGAGTCTTTCACTCCGTGGAAAATCTACCATGAGAGCCATAAAAAAATTGATTCTTTGGGCGAAGAGCAAAAAGGCATTGAAACAGAAGTACAGCAGTTAAAAGACAGGATTGGGAGATGCAACGGTTTCATCAAAGAAATCGAAGGCATTTTAGAAATTGCCCGCGCGGAGAAAAAGGCTTCCTTACAAAAAGAAAATAAGTCTTTTATCGAGAAGAAAGAAGTAGGGTCAGATCTGGAAGAAGTTTTTCAAAAAGCCGCGACCTGCGTAAAATATATGAATCTCGATCTGATGCGCTGCCGCTTGGAGATGCAGACTTTATTCAAAATGATTGAAAAGCTCGTTGAAAAATATGGTGGAAAAGTATCCAATAAATCCTTGAACGGGAGTACATGGAAAGCGGAAAAAGAAAAGAGTGGTGAGAATACGTCGGATGCGCATGTAGAAAGTTTTGAGGAGTACTTTTCATGAAAGTTTAGTCCGATGTTTCACGTGAAACATTTTACTGGATTGAAAAATAATTTTTACTATGGATGGTGAGTAAACGTAATAATTCAGCCCAGAAATTTACACTTGTTGCAAAGTCCATAAGGACGTGTAAATTTTGTCGGGTGGAAATCTGTCTCTTTGCCAAAAACAAATTTGAAATGAGCTGGATTCCGTAACTGTGAAGATAAAAGGCTGAACTGTTCGAGTAAGCTAGTATCTGATAAAATAGTATTATAGAAGTATAATAGCAAAATATAAAAAATTAAACCGTTACAGAAAATGTTTCACGTGAAACATTTTTAACAGACTAAAAAAATAAATAATAGAATTACATAGAAAAAAGTGATATAATAGCTTATTGAAAAATTCAATTGGATAAAGAAAGGAAAAACAGTTAAATGGGAAGAATTATAGCAATCGCCAATCAAAAAGGCGGCGTCGGAAAAACGACGACAGCGATCAATCTGTCCTCTTGTCTTGCGGAAGCGGGAAAAAAGGTATTAACGATTGATCTGGATCCGCAGGGAAATACGACCAGCGGCCTTGGCGTTGAAAAAGAAAAAGTAGAAAAAACAGTATATGAGTTAATGCTTGGCGAATATACAATTAAAAAAACAATCTTTAAAACAGAGATTGATAATCTGTATTTGATCGCGTCAAATGTGAATCTTGCCGGAGCGGAGATAGAACTTTTAAATATCCGGGAAAAAGAATATATCTTAAAGAATGAAGTGGATTATGTGCAGGATGATTATGACTTTATTATCATAGACTGTCCCCCTTCTTTGAATATGCTGACAGTCAACGCGATGACTACTGCAAATACGATATTGGTTCCGATTCAGTGTGAGTATTATGCGTTAGAGGGATTAAGCCAGTTGATGTATACGATAAATCTTGTGCAAAAAAGGCTGAATCCGGATTTGAAGATGGAAGGCGTCGTCTTTACGATGTACGATGCGAGGACAAACTTATCGCTGCAGGTAGTCGAAAATGTGAAGAGCAATCTAAGCACGAAAATATATAAGACGATCATACCGCGAAACATACGCCTGGCGGAAGCACCTAGCCACGGGCTTCCAATCAATTTGTACGATACAAAATCTGCGGGTGCGGAAAGTTATCGCGCGCTGGCAAAGGAAGTAATGGAAAGAGAGGATATTTAATGGCAGTAAAAAAAGGTGGATTAGGAAAAGGATTGGACAGCCTGATTGCTAATAAGGTAGGAATGGACACAGAGGAAGAATTGAGAAAGCCAGAACCGGATAAGGATGTGACGTTTGTAAATATAGCAAAGGTTGAGCCGAACCGGGAGCAGCCGAGAAAGAATTTTGATGAGGACGCCTTGTTGGAATTATCGGAATCGTTAAAACAATACGGCGTCTTACAGCCATTGCTGGTACAGGATAAAAAAGATTATTTTGAGATAATCGCCGGGGAGAGAAGATGGCGGGCGGCAAAGCTTGCCGGGTTAAAAGAAATCCCCGTCATCATCAAGAACCTGACGGATCAGGAAATGGTAGAAATTTCCTTGATTGAGAATATTCAGAGGGAAAATTTAAATCCGATTGAGGAAGCCCAGGCATATAAGAGGCTGTTGAATGAGTTTAATCTGAAGCAGGATGAGGTTGCGGAGCGCGTATCGAAATCCCGCACGGCAGTCACAAATTCCATGCGTCTTTTGAAATTGGACGATCGGGTACAGCAGATGGTGATCGACGACATGATCTCTACCGGACATGCCCGCGCGCTCCTTGCAATTTCAGATAATGAGAAGCAGTACAATTTGGCGCAGCAAATCTTTGATGAAAAATTGAGCGTAAGGGAGACGGAAAAACTCGTAAAGAAAGTGCAGCAAGACCCGAAAGAAAAGTTGCAAAAAGAGCCTGAAAATGATAATATGAAAGTATTCTACGAGGACATCGAGCAGAAACTAAAAAATATCATGGGAACGAAAGTAGCGATTCATTCCAAAGACAGGAAAAAAGGAAAGATTGAGATTGAATATTATTCAAATGATGAATTGGAGCGGATCATAGATCTTTTCCAATCCATTTCATCAGATGGAAGCCAATCTCTCATTTGACCGATGCTCGTAACAGTTCAGCCAGGGACTTTGTTTGCAAAAGCAGACTTAAATCTTACGCCAAGACTTGCAAACAATTCTTAGATGGGCGGAAACATAAACATAGGTGGCAACAAAAAAGTAGACTTATTGTAAAATAAAAACATATGTTTGTATTTTGAATCAGACAGAATGGAGGAAGGCATGAAATCAGATTTTTTAGGATTGTATTTTTCAATGGACGATCTTTTGATCACATTTTTATCGATGGCGGCAGTGATGCTGATCTTGCTGATCCTGTTGATTGTGAATATGGGCAAGACGAGAAGATTGCGGAAACGGTATGAATCATTCATGATGGGCAAGAACGGGGAGACGTTGGAAGACACTCTCGTGAAACGCATCCAGCAGGTGGACGAGCTGATCGGATTGGAGAGCGAGAATAGGCAGAACATCGAAAGAATTTCCAGCTACCTGCGATCCACGTTCCAGAAAGTGGGAATGGTAAAATACGACGCTTTCCAGGAAATGGGAGGCAAATTGAGTTTTTCCCTCGCGCTGCTGGATCAGAAGAACGACGGCTTTATCATCAATGCGGTTCATAGCAGGGAGGGCTGCTACACTTATATCAAGGAAATCTTAAACGGCAATTCGATCATTGTGCTTGCGGAAGAGGAAAAAGAAGCATTGGACATTGCAATGGGAAAAAAGGAAGAAGAAGCATAATATTTCGCCGTGCGGCATAGCCAACGCAAATATGTGATGGCTCATTGCCCGCCGGAATAAAATGGAAAAGAGCTTTTTCTGATAGGAGAAGAGAATGAACATTTTTTTGAGAAGCATCGGGTTTAAAGATTATAGGAATCGAAAAAAAATGGAAACGCTGATCGAGGATATCATAAAGAACCCGGATGAAAAATCCATAGCGGAAGATATGCAGGGAAACGTCGTAGCGGAGCTGCGGAAAGAATATGGAAATTTCATTGGGATCGCGGTCCGGGGCGCATATATGGACGACGGCAGGTTTCATATGGATTATTATTATCCTTATTTTAATGGGAGCGGGATCACGACAGATGAGCCTGTGGAAGTCGAGCGCCATCCCGGCAGCGAATCTTACGCCGGGATCTGCGACGAGATGCGGATCGGGGTGACTTTGATCTTTTATCTGCAGAATATGGTCGAGTACCTCAAGGAGCGTTATTCCAAAAAGGAAAAAAGAATGCAGGTGAACACGACGGTGTCCGCGCTGTCTTTAGAAGGGAAGATCGTGCTTCCGATTTATAAGAATGAGTCCCAGATAAAGAGCGGGGAACAGTATAAGAATAACCGCAATCATTTGATCGCGGCCGCCAGGGAAGGCGACGAAGAGGCGATGGAGAGCTTGACGTTGGAAGACATCGATACTTACAGCATGGTGTCAAAACGGGTTTTGACGGAAGACATTCTCTCCGTCGTTGATACGTATTTCATGCCTTACGGGATTGAGAGCGACCAATACAGCATCATGGGGGAAATCCTGGATTATTTCATCGTGGAGAACCGGGACACAAAGGAAAAATGCTGCATCCTGACGTTGAACAGCAACAACATGATCTTTGACGTCTGCATCAATCAGGAGGATCTGATCGGCGAGCCTGCGGTGGGTCGGAGATTCAAGGGGACGATCTGGATGCAGGGGCAGGTTCATTACAGCTTATAAAAAACTCACAAAAAAATTGAAATTTAAGAATAAAACAGTTGTATCCTTTAGAAAAAAATGTTATAATAAAGCCCGTTGGAAGTTGCATAGCGATTTCCAAATGTCGCTATAGCTCAGTTGGATAGAGCGACCGCCTCCTAAGCGGTAGGCCGGAGGTTCAAATCCTCTTAGCGACGTCAGACGTAACGCCGAAAACATTGATATTTCAAGGTTTTCGGCGTGTTTTTAGTAGCATTTTGCAACAAAATATGATAAAATAAAAAAGAATAGAGGAGATATATATATAAGATGGAAGTTGATATTTTAATTGACAAGATTACAGACTGCCTGATAGATACAAATACTGGTGAGAAAGTGGAAACGGAATATCGGATGCGAGAAACTCCGATAAAACCGAAAGATTATAAAGGATGGAAATTTAACTGGAGTATCACAGAGAAAAACGGGTATGATATATATGAACTGTTCTTGAAAGGTGACGATACGGTTCAGGGCAGGGTTTCGTTGAAAATTAACGGCGGAGTAGCTGATGTGGATATTGTAGAAACTGCGCCGCATAATTACAGCCACACAGGAAGATATGAAGGAGTTGGCGCACATTTATTTGCAATTGCCTGTCAGGTAAGCTTTGATGCCGGTTGTGATGGTTTTGTTGCGTTTACGGCAAAAAGTGATTTGGTGGAGTATTATAAAGAAAAGCTGAATGCAGAGGTATTTCGTGACAGAAGAATGTATATTGATGAAAATGCTGCAAGGATATTACTAGACAAATATATGAGAAAGTAGGTGGTGATATGTTGGCGATGGTTGAAAAAGCGACAGAGCATACACATGATATTGCTTATTATGCAAAAGACAGCAGATTAACAGAGCCGTCTGATGGTAAACAGTATGAATGGCGTAAAATGATTGAACTTGCAAAAGAATTAGGCAGACCACTTACTGATACAGAAGCAGAGGAATTTATAGTTAAATAACAGAAATCTTCTTATTATATTAAGCATATCGCCGAAAACATTGATATTTCAAGGTTTTCGGCGTGTTTATTTTCTGAAAAATTTGTATGGTAAAAAGATGAAAGATTTGGTACAATAGAAAACAAGAAATGTAAAGTTTCATCAGAAGATGCCTGAAAAAGCAGAATGTTTTGCAGGCCTGTGACGAAGGCGTAAGATCAGGCAAGTTAAAAATGCCTCAATGGTATAAAGGAGAACATGATGAGAGAAAATCAACCGCAAAAGAAAAAACCAGTCTTAATTTCAGTTATCCTATTATTTGTGATTTTATCAGATATTTATATGATCATTCATATGCCGGAGCTATACCTTGCACTGGCGGCGGCCGCGCTGGTAACGCTGGTCTGCAGCGTGATGGCCTTGAACCGATGGCTGCAGTGGGCCGAGGCGGAAAACGCCTTCCGGGACGAACAGTATGAGAATCTCGCGAAGCTGGGAAAATCGACTTACGCCAGCAACCAGAAAAAAATAAAAGAACTGGACGACAAAATGAATTTTATCGGCCAGATGATCATGCCGTTGGAAAAGAGAAGCAATTTGAACCAGAAAAAAATAGCTTCTATGTTTAACAGCCTGATGGAAAGTTATAAAAAAGTCTCGAAAGTCACCGTTGGGCGCAGCAAGGAAAATACCGAAGCACTGATGAACTCAAATGATAAATTGCTGACCCGCATGGATGAATTTCAAAAGGCCATTGCCGAAATGAAGGAAGAAATCCTGGCGCAGATGGGCGGCGGGGATGATTATGGGACGGAGTTCCATAGCCTGGAAGAGGGAGAGAAAGAACTTCTGAACAAGCTTTTAGGATTGGAGGACTTAATTAAGGAAGAAAACCATACGATAACGGAAGGAATCCAGGAAACACGAGAAGAGCTGAAGCGGGAAGCAAAGCGGCTGGCGTCGGAAACGGCAAGCCGCCCAGTTGCGGAAGCGGCAATTGAAACAAGCCGCCCAGTTGCGGAAACATCAGTTGAAGATTCCCTGATGGAAGATATTTCATTTGAAGAGACTGTAGAAGAATCTCCAAAGGAAGAACCAGCAAAGAAGGCGGAATCACCAAAACCAGATCTGTCTGATCCAAATAAGATGATGACGCCGGAAGACATAGCGGCGTTGCTGGCAAGCACAGAGGAAGCAACAGCAGAAGAACCGAAGGAAGAGCCAGTAAAGGAAGAGCCAGCAAAGAAGGCGGAATCACCAAAACCAGATCTGTCTGATCCAAACAAAATGATGACGCCGGAAGATATAGCGGCGTTGCTGGCAAGCACGGAAGAAGCGACAGCAGAAGAACCGAAGGAAGAGCCAATCAAAGAAGAACCAACAAAGGAGACAGAATCATCAAAGCCAGATCTGTCTGATCCAAACAAAATGATGACGCCGGAGGATATAGCGGCGTTGCTGGCAAGCACGGAAGAAGAGACAGCAGAAGAACCGAAGGAAGAGCCAGTAAAGGAAGAGCCAGCAAAGAAGGCGGAATCATCAAAGCCAGATCTGTCCGATCCAAATAAGATGATGACGCCAGAGGATATAGCGGCGTTGCTGGCAAGCACGGAAGAAGCGACAGCAGATGCGGTAACGGTA
Source organism: uncultured Lachnospiraceae bacterium (assembly GCA_947626795.1). Classification (GTDB taxonomy): domain Bacteria; phylum Bacillota; class Clostridia; order Lachnospirales; family Lachnospiraceae; genus Petralouisia. Next base: position 98,479 of record CANQTH010000001.1, on the reverse strand, counting down.
GATACTTTGTCGGATGATGATATGTTTGTGGATACCTTGCCGGATGAAGATACAGTGGTCGTGGATACCTTGCCGGATGAAGACACAGTGGTCGTGGACACCTTGCCTGATGAAGACACAGTGGTTGTAGATACCTTGCCGGATGAAGATACAGTGGTCGTGGACACCTTGCCTGATGAAGACACAGTGGTCGTGGATACTTTGCCGGATGATGATACTGTAATTGTAGATACTTTGCCGGATGATGACGCTGTGATCGTGGATACTTTGCCGGACGGCGTTTCGGCGAATGAGCCTGCTGCAGCGAAAAAAGACGGTGTGACGCCGGATACATCTTTCGCAGGCGGCGGGCAGCAGGCGGAGAAGCCGCCGATGCCGGATCTGTCCGACCCGGGGAAAATGATGAGTCCGGAGGATATCGCAGCCCTGATCTCGAATGTGATGCTGGAAGACCTGCCTGAGAAAGCAGAGCCGATCGTGGAAGAGGAAAAACCGCCGATGCCGGATCTGTCCGATCCAAACAAGATGATGAGTCCGGAGGACATCGCGGCGTTGATCGCAAATATGTGAAATGCGGCCGTCTAAACTTTCCGCCCTGCATTCCGTTTCGGTCGGCGCCAGACGTGTGCCGATGGCATATGATATGTTTATCAGATAGACAAGGATCTTCACGTTCGCGTTGGCGTCAGACGTGTGCCAGTAGTACACGCGCCTTCGCGGAGCGTTGATCAGACAGAGGATTGGATCACGCCACAGATACGAGCTTGTTACTTATCACTTATAGAAATGGAAGCCGTTTCCCGTCTGATCATAATTCGGTTTTTGTATCAAGAAAAGCTTAAGGGCATATAATAGGAAAGAAAAGGAACAGGGATCTTGAATATAATATGAAAAACCGAAAATCCATGAAGCAGAAGCTGGCGGAATTTTGTTATAAAAAGCCTTCTTTTGCGAAAAAGATGAGCGAGATCGAACAATCTATGCGGGAAATCAACAAGATTTTGAACGAGCCGAAAAAATGACAAAAAAAACACCGTTCCCAATGCTCACAGTCATCAAAAACAGTGCTTTACATGCGCCTCCAGGGGCTCGAACCCTGGACACCCTGATTAAGAGTCAGGTGCTCTTCCAACTGAGCTAGAAGCGCAAACGATATATTTTTTATTGTCTCTTCAAGACGAAACTTATTATATAATATATATTTTAAAATTGCAAGGACTTTTTTAATTTTTTTTATATTTTTTTTAGAACTGGAAAAGAAAAAAAACAGACAAAGGAGAAATACTATGAAAAAAGCAAAAATGAACATCGTGATCATCGTTTTGGCAGCTATTTTGGCTTTCCTGTATTATTATATCACGATCCCGGCATTTAACATCCATTCCCTGGGGACATGGTGGTTTTTGATCGGGGCGGTATTATTTGTCGGAGCGGCGGCCGCTTTCCGAAAATTTCTGAAAGACAGGAAGATGGGATATCGGGACCGGGTCGCTGACTGCGTGAAGTCGAGCATCCTCGCGAAGATAGGATTTGGCGCGGCAGCCGTGCTTTTCGTGATATTAGTGATCGGCTCGCTTTTGTCGTCCCCGATCATCAATGCGAAAAAATACCAGGGTCTTATGAATGTGGAAGAGCGCGATTTCGTAAGCGATATCTCTCAGGTGGATTACAATACGATCCCTCTTTTGGATAAGGATTCCGCGGCGCTCTTGGGCGACCGCAAGATGGGGAGCATGGTCGATATGGTTTCCCAGTTCGAGGTATCGGAGGATTACAGCCAGATCAACCTGAATAACAGACCCGTCCGCGTATCTCCATTGGTCTATGCAAGCCCGATTAAATGGCTGACAAATCAGAGGGAAGGGATTCCGGCGTATATCAAGATCGACATGGCGACGCAGGACACGGAATGCGTGAAGCTGAAAGAAGGAATCAAATATTCTCCTTTTGAATATTTAAACAGGAATATTTACCGTCATCTTCGGTTCAATTACCCGACTTTCATTTTCGCGGATCAGATTTTCTTCGAGATTGACGAGGAAGGGACGCCTTATTGGATCTGTCCGGTAAAGAAATTCAACATCGGGCTTTTCGGCGGGGAGACGATAGGAAACGTCGTGATCTGCAACGCCGTCACGGGGGAATGCACGAATTACGACATTAAAGATGTTCCGCAATGGGTGGATAAGGTGTATCAGGCTGAGCTTCTTACGGGACTTTATGATTATAACGGGGTCTTGAAGCATGGGTTTTTCAACAGCATCTTAGGGCAGAAGGACTGCCTGCAGACGACCGATGGGTACAATTATATTGCGCTGGACGACGACATTTGGGTATATTCCGGCGTGACGAGCGTCAGCGGCGATCAGTCGAACGTCGGATTCGTGCTGATGAACCAGCGCACGATGGAAACGCGTTTTTATAAGATCGAGGGGGCGACGGAAGGGTCCGCGATGTCTTCCGCGGAAGGACAGGTGCAGAACTTAGGTTATGAGGCGACGTTCCCGCTGCTTTTGAATATATCAGGAGAGCCTACGTATTTTATGGCGTTGAAGGACGGCGCGGGCCTGGTCAAAATGTACGCCATGGTGAATATCCAGAAATACCAGTGGGTCGCGACGGGGGATTCTATCCGGGAATGCGAGAAGGCGTACAGCCAGCTTTTGAAGACGAATGGGATCACAGGGACAGCCAGCGAGGAGAGGAAGGACGCTTCCGGGACGATCCAGAATATGATGCCGGTCAACATAGAAGGGACTTCCCACATCTATTTCTCTATAGAAGGGCGGGAAGAGATCTTCGACGTCGATCTCTCAAATACAGATCTTTTGGATATCATAAAATACAATACGGGCGACAGGATACAGATTTCTTATGAAGAAGGGGACGACCCGGTAAGGGTGGACGAGATAAAATGATCGCGTAAAATAATTCGCGCGCCTGCGCTTTCTCCCGTTATCTGCGGGAAGAAACGGCAGGCGCGCGTGTCAAGTTTTCATGACCGGGAAGCGGACAGCTTGCAGATCAGATTGCCCATGGAGGAAAAACGTTCCTCATATTCTATCATGGTTTTCATGACCGGGAAGCAGTCAGCTTGCAGATCGTGTTGCCCATGGAGGAAAAACGTTCCTCATATTCTGTGATAATTTTCATGACCGGGAAGCAGTCAGCTTGCAGATTGGGTTGCCCATGGAGGAAAAACGTTCCTCATATTCTGTCGTGATATTTTTGGCGTTCCTCGCGTCGTCATGGTGCAGGTCCCAGGTGAAGTCGTCCAAGTCCCATCCCGCTTCTTTTATCTCTTCTAAAGAGAAGGCGAACAGATCTTTGTTGTCCGTCTTAAATTCCACCGTCCCGTTTTCCGCCAGGATGATGTCATAGCGCAAAAAAAACTGGCGCGAAGTCAGGCGGCGTTTGGCGTGGCGGTCTTTTGGCCAGGGATCGGAAAAGTTGAGATAAATCTTTGCAATCTCCCCTTCCCCAAAGACGTCGCAGAGAGATTCCGCCTCCATGCGGATGAAGCGGACGTTCGGCAGAGGTTCTTCCTCTATTTTCTGAAGCGCGCGCAGAAGCACGCTGGAATATTTCTCAATCCCAAGATAATTGACATCCGGATTTCTTTTTGCGAGTTCCAAAAGAAACTTGCCTTTCCCCATGCCGATTTCAATCTGGATGGGATTGTCATTTCCGAAAAATGAGCGCCAACGGCCTTTTTGCAGCTCCGGTTCCTGGACGCACCACTGGCTGGACGCGATCGCTTCCCGTGAGCCTGGAATGTTCCGTAATCTCATAAACGCCTCCATATGTTAAGCCGAAAGGCTGGACTATTACGTTGTTGTTCACACAGTATTCAGACACTTTACTGTCTGGATGCGTAAGAATATGATTACCATTATGGTAATTATATAATAAAATACGTAGAAAAGGAAGAAAAATTATGATATACTAAACGTAATATATTTGTAAAAAATAGTAATAGCTCAACTATCGGAACAGTACGAAAGACGCGGTAAGGAGAAGATTGATGAGGAAGAGAAAAAAATGGATATGTTTCCTGGTGGGAATCTCATTTCTCCTGCAGGGGAACAGCTTATCAGTGCGGGCGGAAGAATACTGGCCGGAAGGGCCTACGATCATAGGCGAGTCCGCGGTCGTGATGGAAGCCTCCACAGGGACGGTATTATATGAGAAAAATTCCCATGAACACTCTTATCCTGCGAGCATTACCAAGATCATGACGATCCTCCTGGCTCTGGAGAACAGCAAGCTGGATGAGAACGTGACGTTTTCCAGCGACGCGGTCTATAAGACGGAAGGCTCGGGCATCTCCAGGGACGTCGGCGAAGTCATGACGATGGAGGAATGCCTTTACGGGATGATGTTGGAATCCGCCAATGAATGCGCATATGCGATCGCGGAACATACGGGCGGGACGTACGGCGATTTCATCAATATGATGAATAAAAAGGCGAAGGAATTGGGATGCAAGGACACGCATTTCAATAACCCGAACGGGCTGCCGGATGAAGAGCATTGGACAAGCGCTTACGACATGGCGCTGATCTCAAAGGAAGCCTTGAAGAACGACATATTCCGCATGGTCGTCGGTACGAAGCGGTATACGATCCCCCCTACGAACAAGCATTCCGAGGAGACATACCTTGTCAACCACCATAAGATGCTGAATCCCTATCGGGACGATAAGGCTTACCTGTATGATTACTGCATCGGCGGGAAAACGGGATATACGAACGCGGCGCGGAGCACGCTTGTCACGTTCGCGGAAAAGGACGGGATGACGCTGATCTGCGTCGTGATGAAGGAGGAGACGCCGAACCACTATTTGGACACGAGGACGTTATTCGATTATTGCTTTGAAAATTTCCAGTTGTGGAATATCAGCGAGAATGAGAAAAATTACGAGCAGCAGATCGATGAGAATAAGATTTTTGAAAGCGAGGAATCGTTTGCCGAGTTAAACAAGAACAGTTCCATTGTCCTGCCGAAGGCGGCGGCGTTTACGGACGCTTCTTCGAAGGTGGTGGAGGACAATTCCTCGAAAGACGTCATAGGCAGCATCCAGTACCGTTACGCGGGCCGGGACGTCGGCTCGGCGGACATCGAGATCACGGGGGCGAAAGCTCCTGAGTTCAAGTTCCACAAGAAGGAAAAGACGGGCGAAGAAGGAAAAGAGGGAGAAAAAGGACAGGCGGACGCGCAGGAGACGGGCGCGCAGACGGATGGGCAGGAGACAGGCGCGCAGGAAGACAAAGTGGTCCGGATCAATCTGAAATATATCGCGATCGGGGCGGCGGCCCTGATCCTCTTGGCAGCGATCGGATTTGGAATCTACCGTTTTATCGACAACTTTTACCTGATCAAGTATAAACTTGAATGCAGGAAGCAGCGCAGGATGAACTTCAAGGAGATCAAGATCAAGAAAAAACGGCGCAAACGGTTCTAAAATCAATAATAGACGATAAAACAAGAAAAAAGAACTTAAAAAAGACAATATTCATTGTCTTTTTTAAGTTCATGTACATTGAAAAAGTAAGACATTATTTATAGAAAATTACTTTATATATTTAAAATAATCTGTCAAATCAAAGACGTTCTATGAAAGGAGCGGTTTTAACAGGGCGAGCAGCTCCTCTTTATTTTCCGTATAGATGAGGACGCCGTTCGACGCTTTTACCATGGTCGCGTATTTGTCCTTGAGCGTGTCCGTGGAAGAGATCAGGTGGATCAGGTAATCCAGACTGACTTTTGCAGATCTTAGGAAAACTGTCTCGCATCCTTCCAAGCTGCCTAAGACCGTTTCGGAAGCCTGGAAGAAATGCTTCAATTCTTCTTCCTGCCGGATCTGCTCCTGCGTCTTGTTGATGATATAGAAGCCGTCCCCGTCTTTTGCCATATCCATGGACTTGACGGCCCGCTGCACTTGTTTTGCAAGGCTTTCCGAAGAGGGGTAGAGGGACTCAAAATAAGGCAGGAAGTCAGAACTGTGCCGAAAATGCCTGTTTTGCCCGCGCTCTGAGATCTCAGCGGACAAGATCCGCCGGATGATGGATTCACAGGTTTCACGGGATGGATTTTTCCGTAATCGGTCGTATTGCCCCATGGCTTTTTCCTCCAAAAAATCATGCAAGTCTTGGTGTCTGCGCAAAAGAAAATGGAACGCGCGAGCCTGTCTTAGGCGCTCTCTTTTTCATAGCAGCAGTTTAAGTTACGGTTCGCTGGTCGACCAATGAACTGTAATCAGTTTAAAGGATTTGGGGGCGTTTGTAAAGATGCATAATTGACAGGAAAAAAAGATAAGAATATAATAAAACGAGGTAACTGTTAGGACGCTGGGCTGTTGTGGGATGGGAAAATTGAGCGGAAAAATGGAAGATTTAGTGGAAAAGATCAGTCAGGAAATGGAACGCCGCGGAGGATTGATGAAGACTTCCGAACTATATGACTTGTCGGTCAGCTACCGCAAGATCCAGGGGCTTGTGAAAAAAGGCGTGTTGGAGCGGGTGAAGAATGGGTATTACAGCATGGGATTTTCCGGCAAGCCGGAGGAGACGATGGTCTGCGAATTGTTCCCAGACGGCGTGCTTTGCATGGAAAGCGCTTTGTTTTACCAGGGCTATCTGGATATCCGCCCGGCGTGCTGGCATATAGCTTTTGACAAGGACACCTCAAAGTCCAGGTTCAAGATCGCGTTCCCTCCGGTTCAGCCTTATTATGTGGAACAGGACGTCTTAAGACTGGGCGTGGAAGAAATGGAATTGGGAGAAGGAAAGATTTCTATCTATAATAAGGAACGTTTGATCTGCGATTGCCTGAAGTTCGAGGAGAAGCTGAGCAGGGAAGTGATGCAGCAGTCGCTCCGCAGTTACATTGCCGAACCTAAGAAGGACATTCAGAGATTGATGGAATATGCGAAGATACGGAAAGTGACGAAAAAAGTCCAGGACCGGATCGGGGTGTGGCTGTAATGGGGGCGGGGAAGGGGGAAGCCTTGTCCGTCTATCTGACAGCGCGGCGCGGCGCGGAAAAGATCTTATGGGAGATTTCGCAGTCCCCGCTCAACCAGAAACTTTTGCTGAGAAACAGCCGTCTGCTTGCTCCGGATCGTTTCCGCAGGCATATCATAAGCTCTTTGGGATTTTTCGTCCTGGAAGAGGAGATGCGGGAGGCTGTGCAGGGATTGGAGCGGATCTTTTTGCCGGAAAACGGAGCGGAAGGCTCTTTGAGGGTTGTTTTGCAGGAAAAAAGGGAAGGCGCGAATGCAGGGCCGCCTGTTTTTTTGGAAATTTCGGAAGGCTGCTACCGCGTCCCGTTCCAGATCTTCCTGATCCCGTACCGAGGAAGCCCGGTCAGCCTGCAGGAAAAGGAATTGGAGGAAAATTATTGGGGGGAAGGGAAGATCTCATACAGCACGTTCCCGCCGGAGGAATATGTGTCGCGGTGTTTTTATGAGATCCTGGTTGGCCTGGAGCTAATAAAAGATTTGTCCTGGTATAAGGAAATTTACGATATCCTGGTGGAAGAGCCGATGAACGGGAGGAAGGTGTGGGAAAGATTTTCCTATATCTTGTCGGAAAACCCGATCCCGTCCGTGGAAAGGCGGCTTGACACGATCAAAAGCTATGAGAATTACAGATACATGGAAAAAAGATGGAAAAGCCAGGGGAGGCGCGAGGGGGAGAAGTATCCGCCATGGGGGGAGGTCGTGCGGCTTGCGGCGGATTTTTTCACGCCGATCTTTGAAGGGGTGATGCGGGACGAATTGTTTTTGGGGGATTGGATGCCGCAGATCGGGCGGTATCTGGACTGACGGTTCGGATTCTCGCGGGCGGATTTGGAAAAGATTATCTGACAGGAGGAAAGCAGGATCGGATCCTGCATATGGTGAAGATGGATGTTTTTTTTGAGAAAAGCGATGAGATTTTAACGAAGATCGACGGATATGTCTGGGGGATTCCTCTGATCGTGCTGATCCTTTCCGTCGGGATATTTTTGACGATCCGCTTAAAAGGGCTGCAGGTGAGGAGGCTCCCGTTAGCGATCCGCAATCTTCTCGCGAATGAGAAATCCGGGGAGAGCGGGGAGGTTTCCAGCTTTGGCGCGCTTTGCACGGCGTTATCCGCGACGATCGGGACGGGCAATATCGTGGGCGTCGCGACGGCGATCGTCGCCGGGGGGCCGGGCGCGCTGTTCTGGATGGTGGCGGCCGCCGTTTTTGGCACAGCCACGAAATACGCGGAATGCCTGCTGGCGATCAAGTACCGTGTGGTCGCGGACGACGGGCATATCGTGGGCGGGCCATTCTGCTATATTGAGCGGGGAATGGGAAAGAATTGGAAATGGTTGGGAAAGCTTTTCGCGCTGTTCGGAGTTCTGGCAGGGCTTTTGGGGATCGGGACGTTTACCCAGATCAACGGCATCACAGGCGCGGTGAACAACTTCTTTGACCCGGACAGCCAATGGTCCGTCCGCCTGCTTGGCAGGGAATATTCCTGGACGGTCATAATCGCGGGCGTGATCCTGACGGCCTGCGTCGCGCTTGTGGTCATCGGCGGCATCCAGAGGATTTCCGGCGTGGCCCAGGTGGTCGTGCCGTTCATGGCCGCGGCTTATGTCCTGTCCGCCGCTTTGGTATTATTCTTACATATTTCCGAGATCCCGGCAGCCTTCGCGACGATCGTAAAAAGCGCGTTTGGGCTTAGGGCAGCCGCGGGCGGGGCGCTTGGGGCTATGATGGCCGCTGTGCAAAACGGAATCGCGAGAGGAATCTTCTCGAATGAGGCGGGCTTAGGGAGCGCGCCGATCGCCGCTGCCGCCGTGCAGACAGACGAGCCTGCGGCGCAGGGGCTGGTATCCATGCTGGGAACGGTGATCGACACGATCATCATCTGTACGATGACGGGGCTTACCATCGTGATCACGGGGTCGTGGGACGTCGGCCTTGAAGGCGTGGAGGTGACGACAAGGGCGTTCCAGGAAGGGCTTCCCTTCGCGCCCGCCGTCTCGTCCTTCATCCTGATGATGTGCCTGGTGTTCTTCGCGTTCACGACGATCCTCGGATGGGATTATTACAGCGAGAAATGCCTGGAATATCTGACGGGCGGGAAGCAGAAGGTCGTGAAAGCGTACCGCTGGATATATATCCTCTGTGTGTTCATCGGGCCGTTTATGACGGTTTCCGCCGTGTGGACGATCGCGGATATCTTTAACGGCCTGATGGCGATCCCGAACCTGATCGCGCTTCTTTCCCTAAGCGGCGTGGTCGCGGCGGAAACGGATCGGTATTTGAAAAAGATGGGCGGCGCGCGGCGTCCTTAGAGAAGAGCGGCGTTTTCTAAGCACGGTTCGTCCTTAGAAGAGGAGCTGCGTCAGGATTGCGCTCGCGATGCCCAATCGCGTTTCCTAAGCAAGGGTTTGTTCTCTTAGAAGAGGAGCTGCGTTAAAATCACGCTCGCGGCTGTCCCGGCCAGCGTCGTGACGAGGGCGCCCGCCAGCGTGTAGCGCGTTTTCTGCACTTTTGCGGCCATAAAATAGACGCTCATCGTGTAAAAGATCGTTTCCGTGCAGCTCATGATGATGGAGATCATCGTCCCGCAGTAGGAATCCGGCCCATGCTCCTTAAAAATATCCAGCACAAGCCCGGTCGCCGCGGAGGAAGAGAACATTTTCACGATGGCTGCCGGGATGAGTTCCGCTGGGAAGCGGAGCGGCTCCGCAAAGACGCTGAGGAACGAGGAGACAAAGTCCAGGAAGCCGGAAGCGCGCAGCACGCCCACGCCGACCATAAGGCCGATCAGGGTTGGCATGATCCCTATGACGGTCTGGAAGCCGTCTTTCGCCCCTTTGATGAAGTCGTCGTAGACGGGGCGGCGGCTCAAAAGCCCATATCCTACGATGGAAAATAGAAAGATCGGTATCATGGCGTCAGATAAGAAAAGGAGGGCTTTCATTGCGGAAACCTCCTTTTTTCATATGTACGGGGCTTGTTTTTCTCCGGGAGGGCGCGCATGGCCTTTGCGAAGACGACGCCGGACAGTGCGGAGACGAGATTGGCGATCATGGAAGGCCCTAAGATGCCCGCCGGGTTTGCCGAGCCGTATTGGCTGCGGTATGCGATCATGTTGACCGGGATGAGCTGCAGCGCCGAGACGTTGAGGATCAGAAAGGTACACATATCCTTGCTCGCCCGTTTGCTGTGGCGGTTCAAGGCACCCATTTCTTCCATGGCCTTCAATCCGGCCGGGGTCGCCGCCCATCCTAAGCCGAACATATTGGCGATGATGTTGGTGGAGATATATTCGTTCGCCTTATGGCCTTTCGGGATGTCCGGGAACATGAAGCGCAGCAGGGGATCCAGCATACGCGCCGCGCCTTTTATGATCCCGCAGTTTTCAGCAATCCGCATGACGCCCACCCATAAGGACATGACCCCGAGCATGGTGATGCAGAGGGCGACGGCTTCCTTTGAGGAATCCAGAGCCGCGTTCGTGACAGCCGGGAGGTTTCCGGTGAAAGCGGCGTAGACGACGCCGATCAAGATCATGAAACCCCATAAGTAATTGAGCATGATATCACATCTCCAAACGATATGGTTTCTCTATCTTATGCCAAAACGAAAAAAATGTGCGTTCATTTTTGGATTGTGATATAATAAAATACAATCATTTTAACGGGAGGTATTTTTGTGGATAGCTTCAGCACGATCAACGAAGTACTGGTAAAACTTTTCAACGAGATCATGGATATCGAGGAAAAAGCCATCATCACGGATGAATTTAAGGATATTTCCAATAAGGATATGCATATCATAGAGGCGATCGGGAAAGAAGACCCGAAGAGTATGTCCACAGTGGCGAAGGATCTGTCCGTGACAGTCGGGACTTTGACGATAGCCGTCAACAATCTGGTGAAAAAAGGGTATGTGAACCGAATGCGCAGCGAGATCGACCGGAGGGTGGTGCTGATATGCCTTTCGGAAAAAGGCGTGCGCGCGTATGAACATCATGAGCGGTTCCATAACGAGATGGTGAAGGCGACGTTAGAGGGGCTGGACGAAGAGCAGATTGAGGTTCTGGTGCAGGCGTTGGGCAACCTGCGGGCGTTTTTTAAGGGATACAGGAAAAGAGGATGACAGGAAAATTAGAAATTTCAAGAAAAAACAACATTTATTTGAGAATTATTCTCATATAAATGTTGTTTTTTTGAGGATTTTTGCGTATAATAGAAGAAGGGAGGGAATGCGTCATGCTGATACAATTTCGTTTTAAAAATTTTAAGTCCTTCCGGGACGATACGATCTTAGATTTCTCCGCAACGAAGATCACTGAGCATTCGGATCGTGTCATTTCTGCCGGACATGAGAGATTATTGCCTGCAGCGGCTATTTTTGGCGCGAATGCAAGCGGAAAGTCAAATGTGATAGAGGCTTTTCGCTATATGGTAACTTATGTGATGGAATCGTTTTCCTATGGGGGAGATTCCGATGGGAAAAAGGGGAAGGGAAGGAAATGGAAATATTCCCCTTTTTTATTTGATGCTGACAGCAGGGACGCGGCGTCTTCTTTTGAAGTTTATTTTATGGATACCGAAGAGAATGGGTTTAAGTCGTACAATTATGGATTTACGCTGGATCGCGATGGGGTCATCGAGGAATGGCTAAATTCAAAATCCAAGACCGCCCGTGAGTATAAGCAGGTTTTCTATCGCAGCAGGGATGAATTGGATCTGTCCGGCCTTCCGGCCAAGAGCCAGGAACTGATCCGGATCTCCTTGAATAAGGAAGTTCTCATTGTTTCTTTGGGGGCAAAGCTGAAAATTGAGAAATTGAAGTTTGTCCGGGATTGGTTCTATCATGCGAATTTTGCTAATTTTGGAGATCCGTATGAAAATATGTTCCTTTCTTCTCTCATGCCGGAGGGATTTGCGGCGGATAAAGCCGTTCAGGATAAGGTGGTGGCGTATTTTTCGTCCTTTGACCCTTCTATTATAGGATTTCATGCCGAGGTCATGAAGGGGGAGGACGAGGAACGGGAACGCGTTAAGATTGACGCGATCCACCGCATGGTTCACGGGGGAAGCGCGTCAATTCCATTAGAAGAAGAGTCGGATGGGACTTTAAAGATGTTCGCATTGTATCCTGCCTTGCAGGACACGTTGGAAAATGGCGGGATACTGTTCGTTGATGAATTAAATGCCAGACTGCATCCTTTGCTGGTCAGAAATTTCCTGATCGTTTTTTTAGATCCTACGAGCAATCCGAATCACGCCCAGTTGGCATTCACGGCTCATGATTCTTGGCAGCTTTCTAACGGCCTGCTCCGCCGGGATGAGATATGGTTTACAGAAAAGGATAAAGACGGCGTTTCTTCGCTCTATTCCCTGGCAGATTTTGTGGATGAAGATGGCGCGAAGATCCGAAAAGATGAAAGTTATGAGAAGAATTATATGCTGGGAAAATATGGCGCGATCCCTGCATTGAAATCTTTGTAAAAGTTCATTTTGATATGTTTCGGAAGGAGAAAATGCATGGCGAAAGAAGACAGGAGAGGAAAACGCGCAAGAAGGGATAATTTTCGTAAAAGGGTTCCGGATCTTGGATATTATTTTATCGTGACAGATACAAAGGAAACGGAAGAAAATTATCTGTATGGGCTTAGGGATTCCCTTCCAGAGAATTTACGGGGCCGGATCGTGATTAAGGTTTCCAAGGCAAAAACGGAGTCGCTTGTCTCGGCGTGCAGGGAGCAGGCGGCTATGGAGCCTCAATATGGGGAACCTTGGATCGTATTTGACAGAGACCGGGTGACGGGCTTCGATCAGATCATAGAGAATGCCGAGCGAGAGGGCATCCGTGTTGGCTGGTCGAATCCGTGCATAGAGATTTGGTTTGACGCCTACTTTGGAAAAATGCGCAATAGCCAGGATTCGGTTCATTGCTGTCGGGAATTTGCGAATGTCTTTCTGAAGAAAAGCGGCCAGGAATATAAAAAATCCAACAGGCAGATTTATGCCATGCTGAACCGCTATGGCGATGAAGAAGAAGCCATTCGGATCGCGGAATCCCGCCTTGCGCAATATTTGAAAAATGGGATGGACAAGCCGTCTGAAATGTGTCCATGCACAACGGTACATAAGCTGGTAGAAGAAATCCGCAAAAAAGCGCACCAATAGAGGATGCGCTTTTAAAAAACCCCTCTGACAAAGATCTCGATCCCGATTGCGATCAAGATGACGCCGCCAAGGATCTGCGCTTTGTTCGACAGCCTTGTCCCGAACCCTTTGCCGATCGCAAGGCCCGCCATGCAGATGACGAACGTGACGGCTGCGATGATGACGCAGGCCGCCAGGGCCATGGCCCATCCGTACCCGGCGATGGTGAAGCCGACGGACAGCGCGTCGATGGAGGTCGCGACGCCCTGGATGAGCAGCGCCTTGACGCCAAGGCCGGGAGATTCTTCTTCGGTGTCTTTGCTGCGGAAACCTTCCATCAGCATTTCCCCTCCGATAATGGCAAGAAGGAGAAGCGCGATCCAGGGTATGGCTTTCTCAAAGGCCTGGAAGTATTGGACGATCGTATGGACGCAGACCCATCCGACCATCGGCATGGCAAACTGAAACCCGGTGAATACCCCGGCGATCCCGGCCATTTTCTTTTTTCTCATTTCTGGCTCATTCAAGCCGTTCGCCATCGATACGGAAAAGGCGTCCATGGCAAGCCCGGCGCCGAGCAGGACGCTGTTCAAGATAAATAGAAAACTCCATTTCATTTGTATTTCCTCCTGTCGTCTTGGATGACAAAAGACCCAGGCATAACCATACGGCTATGCGTGAGTCCCGCAATTTAAAATAAGCCAGGCTTAAAAAATCGTAATGGCATATGCTCGCTGCTCCCTCATGGGATTCATTTGGACTAGTATACTATGCCCCGGATGGGATGTCAACGGAAAAATAAGCCGGAGTTCTTCATCTGTATCAGCACAAAGAACAATACCAATAGTGGGATTGTCACCCTCGCTACGTTTTAATTCATCATACATACGAATATACATATCCATCTGCCCTACATCCTGATGAGTGATTTTCTCAATTTTTAAATCAATCAATACAAAACACTTTAAAATATAATTAGTGTCTGCTGATACGGAGCCTCTTCCTGATAGCCGGGAAGTCCGATAAAGCGCTGCAGATATGGGTTCTCTGTAAGCTGCTCCACAAGTTCGCGATCGGAAAACTGAAACTTGGTCTGGATGATCAATGCCCCCAGCGCCATGCGAAGCGGTTTGGCAGCGTTGCCGGTATCACTGGGAAAGAGTTCCGCATATTTTATCTCAAACTCATCCCAAGGGATACGGCCTGCCATTTTAATCCAGCGATTGTCCGGATTCATATGCAGCCCCATTGGCTGATTGAAGTCAAGAAATGAATGTTGTGACTTGTCAATTGGTTTGTACATGGTTTTTGCCCCTCTGCTCGTGAGATTCTTTGAAAACCTACAAGGAAAATGATTCTATTTTGCTGAAACCCTTGCAAATATTATACCAGATTTCATGTAAAAAGTCAGTAAAATCAAGTGTTACAGCGTCAATCAGCAGACACTAACTACCAAGTCTTTGCACATCCCCTAATTCATTTTGTACAATTTCTTGTATTTCTCTTGCAATGTTCCTTGCTTTTTCACCCGCAATACCAATCCCCTTTGCAACCGCAAGAATGTCACTTATTCCAGGATTTACACCATTTCCATTGACACATGTTGCGTGTTCTCCTCCAATTGAATTGCTGTACGTTAAGTCATATGCCGGAGACAGCACATACTGCCCCTTCTTTTCATCGTATAAATAGGAAAAATTTTTAGAATGATCATCACGATTATGAGCAAACACATTAAAGCACATCCATCGAAACATCTTCTCTACTTCTTGATAGTCCTTTGTCAGCTCCAATGTTAATTTCATCAATATATGATAATCAAGATTTGGAATCCTATGTGATGTTTCCAACACTGCACTTACAGAAATCATATGAATCTTTTGTTCTTTCCCCTGTTCATCATATATCCGGTCAAAACGCTTTGTTCCAAAGTAACCGCTACACTTCTTTGATTCAAATAACCGTGTTTCCGCAACCTCTATTCCACACTTCTTTGCACAACAGTTATACCGATATTCCAGTTCTCCAATATCCTCTCTATCCATAGTAGCCGGAAACTTGATAATCCACTCTTCTCCCTTATATTTTGTCATAACCTTAGGTCTGGCACCTCCAGAAGACCCCCCTAGCGCCACCAGTTCATCCAAGTTCTCCACATATTCCGACTGCAATACCTTATGACATTTTTCTGAAAGAGTATCCCAGTCTTCTTCCTGCCGCTGCTGTTCCATCTCCATGGACGGACGATATTCTAAGGCGCCTAAGCCTACACTCCCCACAATTGCAAGTCTGGTCAAGTTATCTACACTAGCAGGATTTTCTCCCTGCTGCACCAAAAAACGGTCTAATAGCAAGCGTCCCCAGCCATCCGGCAGACTATCTGCAAATACTCCGTATACTCCCTCAAAGGGTTCCATTCTAGGAATAAAAACTTCTCTCTTTAAAGGCAAACTAAAAGGACTTATTATAAAGCCTTGCGCTAGCCACTCTGCATCATAGGAAAAAGCTATTCTCTTGTCCTTTGTCGTTGCAAGGGTTCCCACCTTGCGATTATGATAGAATACATCCAATTTATGAATTCTGTTCATCAATAACCTCCTGTATTGAGTTGTACTGCTTTTTTTCAAACAATTCCATAAATTCTCTTTCTTGCTCCAATACCACTGCAAGTTTCAACAAAGAATGTAAGGAAATCTCACCTGTTGTTTCAAAGCGTTTTAAAGACCCAAGACTAACACCCGATTTCTCGCTCAATTGTTCCTGTGTTAGCTTTGCCGCCTTTCTGCATTTTCTTTCATTGGAAGCTATCATCTTTTGTATTTCATTTGGTGTTTTAAAAAATAAAAAATCCGCATTCATAGATAATATTTTATCTAAAAATACGGATTTTGTCAATTATAGATAATATATTGGCTATTTTCAATATCTTCCACTTCTATGAAATTTACTTAGTGTCAAAAAGTCAGTAAAATCAAGTGTTACAGCGTCAATCAGCAGACACTATATAAATTAGTTTTGGTAAAACCTTTTCCGTATTCTGCAGTCAATTTTTTTGGCTAATTTCGCAATGATTATTGCCCCATATTCCGCTCTGTCAGCTCTTTGAAGTCACAATTTGTGACCTCATTCATTTAAAAAAGCGGCAGGTTTTCTCATTCCTGCCGCCTGTTAGAAAAAGATAATGAAAAGGGATTGCGTGCCGTGACGGCACAGTTCAAATGTTAAAGATAACTTTTTATGCTCTCGTAATCCTAACCGCTTTGGGTCAGTCCCCGGTCACGTTATCGAAGACAAGATCCTCATAAGCGTTCGGCGTAGTGTCGATAAAGTTGTTCCGGGCCATGAAGGACGCCAGCTCAAACAAGCCTTTTGTCTCGACCGTGTAATTGCTTTCCTTAATATATGCCAGCTCGTCTCCTTCGCTGTTCCCGTCAAACTCGCAGGTGATCTTCGCCGCTTCTTCCGGGCTGTTGTTCAGCATATCGATCGCTTCTTTCAAAGCGTCGCACAATGCCTGGTAAAGCTCCGGATCGTTGTCGTGCAGCGTTTCGGAAGCCACGCCTACGATAAAGGAGCCGTCCACGCCCCACGCGTCAGAGACGTCTTTGATCTCATGCAGGTTCTCTTCCCCGCGTTCCTCAAAAATATAAGGGCTGGAGGTCAGGTGGCAGGAAATGTTACCGCTTTCTAAGGCCGACATGCCGTCCGGATGCGCCATCGCGACGATGTTGGAATCCAGCGCGTGCGGGTCGTAGCCTGCGTTTTCCAAAGCCAGGGCCAGGATGATATGCTGGAAAGATCCGATGTTGACAAGCGCGATCTGGTGGTCGCTGCCGATCAGGTCGTCAAAGGACTGGATGCTCTCATCGTTTGTCATAAGTCCGTGTTCCTGCCCGGAGACGTTGGAGAAAATCTTGTATCCAACCCCTTTCGTGACCCCGGTGACGGCAGGCCCGACGCCCATGAAGCCGACGTTTAAGCTTCCGCCGGAAATCCCGGTATTGATGTCCGCGCCGGAACTCATCTGCGTCCAGGTGACGGTTACTTTCTTCCCGGTTTCTTCCTCATATGTCTTCTCGATCAGTCCTTGTTCTTTCATCAGGCCGACAGGCGCGTAAGCTAAGCCGTACTGGTATGCGATGTTGAGGCTCGCGTCCCCCGCGTCGCCTTCCGTGTTTTCATCCGCGGTTTCTTCCTGCGCGTTTTCATTCGCGGTTTCTTCCTGCGCGTTTTCATTCGCGGCTTCATCCTGCTCCGTCCCATTTGCGGACTGGTTGTTTTGCCCGCTGTTCCCGCATCCTGCTGCAAGGAGCGAAAAGCCAAGGCAGATGGCAAGTGTCTTTACAAATTTGTTCTTCATAACGTCCTCCTTTTGGTTTTTCAAGGCTGCCAATGGAAGCCTCTTTTTCGCAACAGTTCAGCCCGGGAATTTGCACTTACCGCAAAGTCCGTAACTGTGAGACTGAACTGTTACCCCCATTTTCCACGATACATCATACATGATAATGGAATGTTTGTAAATGTTTCTTTATCGGTTTTTACTTTATATATTCGGAGATGTCCGCGTTTTCCGTATACTCTTTCTTCACGTAAGGCTCGATGTCGTATTCCTCTTCCAGGTTCCCGATCTTTACCAGGAAGGAGATCGTATCCTGGAGGTTCTCCGTATCCGCGTCAGAGAATACGACGTTGTACTCGTATTTCTCGATCACTTTTGAAAGCTGATCCGGCTCAAGGGAGAGGTAGTCGGACACTTTCGCCTTCACGTCGTCGTCCAGGTTGTCCAAGGAAGCTGCAGCCCTTGCGTACTGCTCGATGATGGCCTCGATGACGTCCGCGTTCTCCTGGGCGTATTCAGCCCTCGCGATGATCGGGTTTACCCCAAGCAGGCCGCATTCGGAGCCGTCCCCGATGATCTTTGCTGTGCCGTCCTCTACCAGCCTTGTCACGTTCGGCTCCCAGATGCAGACGGCGTCCACTTCCCCGGTCGAAAGGACGGAGGCCGCGTCCCCGGTAGCGATGTTGACAAGCTCAACGTCGGAATTGATGTCCAGGCCTGCCTTCGTGAGCAGCTTGTCCGCCAGGTTATGCCCGGTAGAGCCAAGCGTCACGCCGATGGTCTTCCCGGCTAAGTCCGCCGGGGATTCAAGGTCGGAATCCTTGCTTACGAGCATTGCGTAAGAGAGCGGGCCGTCGGCCGCGATCGCCACGATCTCGGATTCCTGCCCGGCCGCGATGCCGGATACGGTCGGGACGTCGCCCATCACGCCGATGTCGGAAGCCCCGGAAGAGAGCGACTCGTTCATAGGCGGGCCGGATTCAAAATCGTTCCAGGTGACGGTGACGCCCAGGTCGGAGAGGGCTTCTTCGATCCAGCCGCTTTCCCGCGCGACATAGAGCGGGATAAAAGCAGCGGAAGGCTGGATGGCGATCCGCACCTCCCGGTCGCCTTTCGCGTCCGCGCTTTCTTCGGTATCTGCGCTTCCCGCGTTCGTTCCGGAATTGCCGCCGGAATCATTGCCGCAGCCCGCGAGGGCGGACGCTCCGAGGATGACTGCCATTACGGTTGCTAAAAATCTTTTTTTCATGATGATATCTCCTTTTCTTGTATATTAACCCACGCTGATGCGGGGTTTTTTCCGTTTTCCTTTTGGAACTTCTAAATCCTGTCCTTCCGCGAAAAACTCGTCGTAGATCGTCTTGCGGATCTCCAGGAATTCATAGCTGTTGCGGTCGCGCGGCTCCGGCAGGGTGACGGGGACGATGCGTTTGATCTTCCCGGGCCTTGCGGACAGGACGAAGATCCGGTCCGCCAAAAATACGGCCTCGTCGATGTCGTGCGTCACCAGGATCATGGTCGTGTGCGACTGTTTTTGGATGTTTTTCAGCTCTTTTTGCATGGAGATCTTGGTGAATGTGTCCAGCGCCCCGAACGGCTCGTCTAAGAGCAGGACGGAGGGATTGTTCACCAGGGCCCGCGCGATGCCCGCGCGCTGCGCCATGCCGCCGGAAAGCTGCCTGGGATAGACTTTCTCAAATCCGCGCAGCCCGACGAGCTTGACATGCTCGTGGACGAGCCGCCTGCGCTCTTCCTTGCTCACGCCGTTTAAGGCGTAGCCAATGTTCTGCTCGACTGTGAGCCAGGGGAAGAGGCGGTGTTCCTGGAAGACCATGCCCCGCTCCTTCGCCGGGTTCGTGACGTCGGCCCCGTCTACGGTGACGATGCCGTCATGGTTGGCGTCCAGCCCCGCGATCGCACGCAGGAGCGTGCTTTTCCCGCATCCGCTCGCGCCCACGATGCAGACCGTCTCCCCCTTCTTTACCTGAAAGGAAATGTTGTCCAGCACATGGAGGCTTTCGCCTTTGCGCTCAAAATACTTGCTTAGGTTCTTCACGGATATGTAGCTGTCGTTTTGCCGTGCCTCTGACGCTTTCGCGCTCTGTATTTCTGTGATCTTCATCTTCAATCCCTCCTAATTCCAACGAATGACTGATTTTTCTGCGACTTTCAAAAGGGAATCCATGATCTTCCCGATGATGCCGATCGTCAGCATCCCGATGAGGACGACGTCCGTCCGCCCGAACTGCCGCGCGTTCATGATCAGGTAGCCAAGGCCTGTGCTGGAGGAAACCAGCTCCGCGGCCACCACGCACATCCAGCAGGAGCTTAGCCCCGTGCGCAGGCCGGTGAAGATGCTCGGGGCCGCGCTTGGGATTACCATAAGGAAGATGTGCTTTAAAAGCGGCGTCTCCATCGAGGCGGAAACCTCGATCAGCTTCGGGTCCGCCTGCCGGATCCCATCAATTACATTAATTAGTATGGTGAAAAAACCTCCAAGAAAAATCAGGAAGATTTTTCCGCTTTCCCCGATGCCGAACCAGAGGATGACAAGAGGGATCCATGCGATCGGCGGGATCGGCTTTATGAGCTGCACGAGCAGGTTCGTAAAACGCTCCAGATGCTTGGAAAGGCCGATCAGGATGCCAAGCACGATGCCGAGCGACGCGGCGATGAGATATCCTTTCAGCACACGCCCGACGCTGATCAGCAGATCCCCCCATAAAGCGCCTTTCCCGATCAGCGAGCCGAGCGTATCGGCCACTTTGGAAGGCGACGGCATGATGACGGGATTTAAGTCCCCATGCACGTCCAGGAAAAACCATAACGCCAGGATCGCGGCGGTAAGCGCAAGGTACTCTGCGGCATAACCTACTTTTTTGATCGAATCTTCCAACATCTTATACCTCCTGTTTGTGAAATTTGATTACGAGTTGTAAAATAGCACGGTTAATTTGAATTATAATTCTAATACGGAATTAAAACAAAAAAATTCGTGTTTTTAATTCTGTAACGGAATAATCACACAAAATTCTCAAATTTTAATTCTGATACGGAATAACAATGCAAAATTTTTGTGGTTTAATTCCATTACGACATCATGATATGAAAAAACAAAAGCATGAGGATGGCAGCTAATGTTGATCATACCCGCGCGGGGCATATGCCCGCGGGACTAAGCCGGATGGGAGTGGGATATGGAGCAGGAAACGGGAATTGTGTTCAATGTGCAGCGTTATACGATACACGACGGGCCGGGGATCCGGACGGAGCTTTTCTTAAAAGGATGCCCGCTAAGCTGTAAGTGGTGCGGGAACCCGGAAAGCCACAAGCCTTACATACAGGCGGGGATCTATCCTTCAAAATGCTTAGGGCTTGACAAATGCGGCAGCTGCGTGAAGCAATGCGGCCAGGGGGCGCTCCTGTTCCGGGACGGGAAGCTGGCCGCCATAGAAAAGGAACGGTGCGCTAACTGCGTGAAGTGCGCGGAGGCCTGCCCGGCGGACGCCATCAAGCAGTGGGGGAAGAAGATCACGGTGGCGGAAGCGATGGAGGTGATAAGGAAAGACATTCCTTATTATAAGAACTCCGGCGGCGGCGTCACGGTATCCGGGGGCGAGCCGCTCCTGCAGGCGGGATTTGTCGCGGGGCTGTTTGAGGAATGCAAAAAAGAAGGCGTCCATACCTGCCTGGAGACGACGCTCTGCCCGGAATGGGACGTGGTCGCGCGGACGCTTCCGGTCACGGACCTGTACATCTCGGATGTGAAGCATATGGACTCGGCGGTCCATAAGAAATATACCGGGATTGGGAACGAACGGATCCTGGAGAACATCGAGAGGCTGACGCGGGCGGGAAAGCCGCTCATTTTGCGGATTCCCGTGATACCGGGGGTCAACGACGCGGAGGAAAACATGGAAGCTACGGCGGATTTCCTCTGCGGGAAGCTGGAAGGGAAGATCCTGCAGCTCCAATTATTGGAATTTATGCGCCTGGGGGAAGAGAAGTACGCTTCTTTGTGCATCCCCTACCCGATGGAGGGCATAGAGGTGGATAAAGATAAATTCAGCGAGAAAGTGAAAGGATTCGCGGCATATTTTAATCGCCGGGGCATCCCGTGCATTGCCGGAACGACCACGAAGGAGGGTAAAAAAGATGAGTAAGAAGCATCCTTGCGGCACAGAGCCGTATGATATGAATTATGGCGTGGGATACAGGGTAGGGCATGACGATTTTTCCCCGTACGAGCGGGTGAACCGCTTGCGGAGCGTGTTCCTGGACCGGAAATTCAACATAGACATCCAGCGGGCGCGCCTGGTCACGCAGGCTTATCAGGAGCATCCTGACGCGTCCCCGAAGATGAAGACGGCGTATGCCTTAAAGAATATCCTGGAAAATGTGGAGATCCAGATCTATGACGATGAGCTGATCGTCGGGGAGCTCGCGGCTCCGGCGAAGGCGGCCCCCATTTACCCGGAGTTTTCCGTGGAATGGATCATTGACGAGCTGCTGCACCATCCGTTCGACCAGCGCGAGCATGACAAGTTTTATATCACGGAGGAAGACAGGGAGGAATTGCTGGGGCTTTTGGAATTTTGGCGCGGGAAGACCGTGGCGGACGCCGTGGAGGCCGCGATGGACGAAGAACATCGGAAAGGCAGCGAGATGGGGAAGCGCGTTTATATGACGAACCTCTACCATTTCGGCGGGATCGGGCATTTTGTCATGGATTATGAGAAGCTTTTGCGCGTCGGCTACCAGGGGCTGATCGCGGAGGCGAAGGAGAATCTCGCGGCGGCCCGGCGGGAGGCGGAGGCCTCCGGCCAGTTGGAAAGCCCGGAATACTTAGAAAAGAAGGAATTTTACGAGGCGATGGAAATGGAGCTTCAGGCGTCCTGCGATTACATCAAGCGGTTTGTGCCGCTGGCACTTTTGCAGAGCGTAGAGGAGCAGGACCCGAAGCGGAAGATGGAGCTTTTGCAGATCGCGGAGAACTGCAGGCAGATCGCGGGCGGCCCGGCGGCCACCATGTGGCAGGCGATCCAGCTTTGGCATTTCGCGACGACGATCACGCTCATTGAGTCGAACGGGCATTCCGTGTCCTACGGGCGGATGGACCAATGGCTGTATCCTTATTATGAGCAGGATATCGAGAACCATGAGATCTCGAAGGAATTTGCCCAGGAGCTGCTGGAATGCGCGTATGTGAAGATGGGCAACCCGTCCAAGCTCAAGGACAGGATGACCGTGCGGGTGCGCAACGGCCGCGGCTGGGGCGGGGAGTCCCTGACGATCGGCGGCGTGAACGAGAACGGGAATGACGTGACGAACGACCTTACGTTCATGATGCTGGAGGCTTCCGTCCATACGCGGATGATGAACCCGTGGCTCTGCGTCCGAATGCATAAGGGGACGCCCCGCGAGCTTCGCGTGAAGGCCGTGGAATGCATCCGCGCCGGGTACGGGCATCCGAAGCTGTTCAACGACGACGCGGCGATCGAGGCCATGCGGCGCAAGGGGATGAGCCTGGAAGAAGCCAGGAATTACGAAGTGGTCGGCTGCGTGGAGCCGGATCTGGCAGGGCAGGAATACGGGCTTCACGACGCCGCTTACATGAACCTCGCAAAAGTGCTGGAGCTTGCGTTAAACGGCGGGCGGTGCATCGGCTGCGGGAGCGGCTGCCCGCGCTACGCGCAGTGCGCCGGGGCCGGAAAATCCTTAGGGCCGGACACCGGGAGGCTGACGGAATGCAAGAGCATGGAGGAAGTCCTCGCAAGCTTTGACCGGCAGGTGAATTATTGGACGGGGCTGATGTGCGAGGGCATTAACCTCATTGACGAGGCGCATCGGAAATTAAAGCCGATCCCGTATGCTTCCGCCTTCTTTGAGGGATGTATGCAGCAGGGGAAAGATCTGGGGGAAGGCGGCGCGAGATACAATTTCACAGGGCCGCAGGCGAGCGGCATCGGCACTTGCGCGGACGCCCTCTCCACGATCAAGCAGTTGGTGTTTGACGAGAAGAAGTATACCGGGGAAGAGCTGATGCAGGCGATCGCGGACAACTGGGAAGGGCATGACGTCCTCTATGCGCTGGTGAACAGCGGAAAAGTCCATCATTACGGAAACGACGACGACTACGCGGACGAGCTGTTCCAGGAAGTGTTCAATTGCTACTGCAGGAACGTCTCGAACAGGAAGAACCCGCGCGGGGGGACGTTCTGCCCGGGCGTCTATACGGTGAACGCCAACGTGAGCCTTGGCATGGATCTGGCCGCTTCTTTGGACGGGCGGAAAGCCGGGGAGCCGCTGTCCGACAATATGGGGCCGGTGCATACGCAGATGGCGTCCCACGATATCAGCGGCCCGACCGCGATCGCCAATTCCGTCACGAAGGTGGATCACAGCCTCGCGACGAACGGGACGCTCCTGAACTGGAAATTCCCGCCGGAATGCGTCGCGGGGGAGGAAGGCCGCGAGAACCTGGTCGGCTTCATCGGGGCTTATTTTTCCAAGAAGGCGATGCATTGCCAGTTTAACATCATGAGCAGCGAGATGATGCGGGCGGCGATGAAAAAACCGGAGGATTACAAGGATATGCTGGTGCGCGTGGCCGGGTACAGCGCGTACTTCGTGGAGCTTGGGAAGCCGCTGCAGATGGATCTGATCCACCGCACGGAACTGTCGTTCTGAATGCGGGATTGTTAGACCGGGCGCAGGAAATATAGATAGTGTGGGCCAGGCGCGGGAAATACGGATAGTTTGGGCTTAGAGCAGGAAATATAGATAGTTTGGGCCAGGCGCAGGAAATACGGATAGTTTGGGCTTAGAGCAGAAAATACGGATAGTTTGAGCCAGGCGCAGGAAAAGGGCCGCCGCAACCGATGGACAGATCGATCGCGGCAGCCTTTTTTTGGGGGATTTTTTAAGAGATTACGGTTAAAACCGTTAAAACCTTTTTCTGATTAGGCTATAGCATTTTCAGACAAAGAATGCTATAATAAAATGACGTGGAAAAATAGCCGGGCTTTGCGGCAGGCGCAAAGTTCCGGAAGGAATACAGCGGATCGGCAGGGATGGGCATGGAAGCCAAAATTGATATCGAGCAGTTGCTGCGGGAAGGGAAGATGATCCAGACGGCGGTAAACGGCTACAGTATGTACCCGACGCTCGTGCCGGGACGGGACAGCGTCGTCATCGAGCCGCTTGACGGGCGGCCCGGGCGCGGGGACGTCGTGCTTTACCGGAGGGACGGCGGCATCCTGGTGCTGCATCGCGTTTGGAAGGCGGGGCCGGATGGGTATTATATGGTGGGCGACAACCAGACGCAGGTGGAAGGGCCGCTCCGGGAAGATCAGCTCCGGGGAAAGATGGTGGCTTTCGTGCGGAAGGGAAGGCAATGCGCCGTCCGATCCGTCCCTTACCGCCTGTATGCCGCTTTGTGGCTGCGGATGCGCCCGATCCGCCACAAGGTGGCGGTGGCGATCCACGTTTTGTTCCGCAGGAAACGAGGCCCTCTTTAAGAGAGGCGGATGATTGCAAGGCGCAGCGCATTGTGAACCGCAGGAAACGAGGCCCTCTTTAAGAGAGGCGGGCGGCTGCGGGGCATGGGTTTTGGTAACGAGGGGATGCGGATGGAGAAAAGGCACAGGCTCAGGGAAGCGGCGGGAAGCTACTGGCTTCTGGACATGGAGCAGGACGGGAAGCATTACAAGCCGCCGATCGAGCTGAACGAGAGCGCGGCAAAAATATGGGAGCTTGCGGACGGCGGCGCGGGCGTGGAAGAGATCGCGGCGTACCTAAGCGGGCAGTACGGGATCAGCCGGGCGGAGGCCGCGGAGGACACCCGGCAATTTTTGGAAGGTTTGCGGGCGGCGGGGTTTTAAGATCCGCTTGCGGGCCTTGGCGCCGGATAGTTCCGATCCTGTTTCCGGAAAGGCCCAAGGGAGGTAGATATGGAGATTTTGCTGGTCGGCAGCGACAATGAGCTGATGAGGACGATGATAAACAAGCTGAATAAAGAGGGGCATCGCTGCTATGTGCTGACCGGGAGCAAGACGCAGGTCGGCAGCTATAAGAACGCCTACGAGAAATACCGTTTCCCGTACGAGAGCGACTGCCTCAAGGAGATTTTCGACAGCGTCCGCCCGAATGTCACGATCTTCCTGGGCGTGTACGATTCCAATTTCGACTGGTCGGATCCCCGGAAAGAGTCCGTGCGTTACCAGACGGCCCTGCAGAACGTCCTCACGTCGTTTTCCATGCTGAAAGGCGGTCGGTTCATCTACCTTTCTTCGGAGGAGGTCTATTCCCAGTCGTACCCGAACGACATCGACGAGCGGGAGGAGCCGTCGGCTTACAGTTTCCGGAGCGTGGCGATCGTCCAGGGAGAGGAGGTCTGCCGGAACTATAAGCAGACGATGGGCGTCGATACGGTGATCCTGCGCATGGACCATCTGTATATGATGCCGGATCGGAGCGGCGGGGCGAACCAGTACGCGGTCGAGTCCAATCCCTGCGCGAAGATGTGCGTTGAGGCCGTCCGCACGGGGTATATCCAGGCGAATGCGAACAAGGTCTTTTCCATGCTGTACGTGGACGACGCGGTGGAGGCGATCTATAAAGTGGTCGCCGCCCCGGAACTCAAGCAGGGGCTTTACCATATCTCATCTGGCGAGGAGATCAACGAAATGGATCTCGCCAAGATGATCCAGAAGGAGATGGGAAAAGAGGCGTCCATCACGGACAACACCGTGGGCGGCACGGTGCGCGTGATCTTGGAGAACCGCGCGTTCGCGAGCGAGTTCGGTCTGACGATCTTCCATCATGTCAACGAGGTCGCCGTCAAGATGGTAAGGTACATCCGGAAATACAGCAGCAGCTTTGTCGACGTGGAGGATATCCGCGGGAAGCGGAACCGGAGCTGGCGGCAGACGTTCCGCGTCATTTTTACCGCGCTGGTCCCTTTTATTGAAAATATGGTCTGCTTCATCCCGTTTTTCATGCTGAACAACCGGGCGGTCGGGAGCAGGTATTTCGCGAACCTGGACTTTTATCTGCTGTATGTGCTTCTGTTCGCGATCGTGTACGGGCAGCAGCAGGCGACGTTTTCGGCGGTGCTGGCGGTCGGGGGCTACTGCTTCCGGCAGATGTACACCCGTACGGGGCTGGAAGTCCTGCTGGATTACAACACGTATGTCTGGATCGCGCAGCTTTTCATCCTGGGACTGGCGGTCGGCTATATGAAGGACAGGCTGCGCAATATCCGCAATGAGAATAAGCACGAAGTCCAATATATGGTGACGCAGCTGGACGACATCCAGGACATCAACACAAGCAACGTCCGCATTAAGAATATGCTGGAGGTGCAGCTTGTCAACCAGAATGACAGTTTCGGGAAAATCTATGAGATTACGTCCAGCCTGGATCAGTACGAGCCGTCGGAGGTGCTGTTTTATGCGGCTGAAGTCCTCGCGCGCCTGGTGGACAGCAAGGACGTGGCGATCTACACGGTCGCGAACCGTTCTTTTGCGCGTCTTTTTTCCGCGACTTCGCCGAAGGCGAGGGAATTGGGCAATTCCATTGAATATACGAAGATGGAGGATATGTACAGCCTCCTGAAGGAAAAACGCGTGTTTATCAACCGGAGCATGGATCCGCAGTACCCGCTGATGGCGGACGCCATCTTCGCGGAGGACGAGATGCAGCTGATCCTGATGGTCTGGGGGATCCCGTGGGAACGCATGACTCTCAGCCAGGCGAACATGCTGATCATCATCGGCTACCTGATCCAGAACGCCGTGCTGCGCGCGAACCGCTACCTGGATGCCCTGGAGCAGCAGCGGTATCTGGAGGGGACGAAAGTGCTGGACACGGACGCGTTCGAGTCGCTGGTCCGCGCATATCTGACCGCCAGGAACAAGGGGCTTACGGAATGCGCTATATTGGAGATCGAGACGGATGGGAAAGATCTGGAAAAATCCGGCGACGAGCTGGCGAAGCTGATGCGCCAGAGCGATTATATCGGGAAGATGGCAAACGGGCGGCTTTACGCGCTGCTTTCTAATACAAATGAGGCGGACGCCGATTTTGTGATCCGGCGGTTTGAGAATGTCGGGTACCGAAGCTTCATTCAAGAGGATGTGGGGATATGACGGGAAGGGAGATCGTCTTCTGCTGCATTCTCCTGGTGAACACGATCGTATCTGTGTTATATCTGATCTTCGGGCTGTCCTACATCCGGAGGCGGGAGAAAAAAGAGGCGGAAGAGAAGACAGGGTTGGACGTGATCCGGGAGGCCGTGGGCGACGCGGATGAAGAGGACGGAGAAGATTCCGAGGACGATGATTGGGCTCGGGATATCCAGGAAGAAGAGGGCGAAAATTCCGAGGACGAGGATCAGACTCGGGACGTCCGAAAAGAAGAGGGTGGGAAGCCGGGGGAAGACGGAGAAAGCGGCAAGGATTCCGAGGACGATGATCAGGCTCGGGACGTTCGGAAAGAAGAGGGCGGGAAGCCGGGGGAAGACGGAGAAAGCGGCAAGGATTCCGAGGACGATGATCAGGCTCGGGACGTCCGGAAAGAAGAGGACGGGAAGCCCGAGAAAGAAGAAGCCGCGGAAGAAAAGCCGGAGGCGAAAGAAGCCACCGCAGGGAAACGGTCCCACACGCCTGTTTTGGATGAGATACGGGGCGACTTGGAAGAGGGCGGGAAGCCCGAGGAGGAAGAAATCCCGATGCAGGACGGCAGGATCGTATATGTCATTCGGTTTTTCATCATGCTGTTCTGCCCGGTCGTTGGGCCGATCTTCTTCGGAGTGGGCCATTTGCTGTTCCTGTTCGTGTTCCGGCAGGACGTCAGCTTAGAAGACGTCGTTTTCAGCAAAGAGCGCGTGCGGACGAACGACCGCGCGGACGAGGAACGGGAGCGGAACATGGCCCCGTTGGAAGAGGCGATCGCTGTCAGCGACAAGGAGAGCCTGCGGAGCCTGATGCTGAACGTCATCCGAGGCGACGTCCAAAATTCCTTAGCTGCGATCGCGCTGGCCCTAAACAGCCAGGACTCCGAGACGTCGCATTACGCGGCTTCCGTTTTGCAGGACGAGCTGAATAATTTCCGCGGGAATGTGCAGAAAGTCCGGCGTGAGATTGAGAAAGAAGAGGACGGGGAGACGGATTGCGAATACTACCTGATCCCTTATATGAACAATGTGTTAGAGCAGAAGGTCTTCACGGAGATGGAGCAGGCGAACATGGTAAAGATCTTTTCCGAGGTGGGCGAGACGCTCTACCGCAAGAACCGATATCGCTTTACCAGCCAGTATTATGAGTGGATCTGCCTGCGTCTGCTGGACGTGAAGGATTTTGAGGAGATGGAAAAGTGGTGCGACCGCGCGGCGGAGCAGTATCCGGACGAGCTTTCCAGCTACACGAGCAAGCTGAAGCTGTATTTTACGTCGCAGCAGAAGGATAAATTTTTTGAGACGCTGGAGGCGTTGAAAAAGTCGAGCATCGTGATCGACCGGGAGACGCTGGCGCTGATCCGGACGTTCAGCTAAGCGGGCGGCGTTAGATTGCCCGGGAGTTCAGCTAAGCGGGCGGCGTTAGGGCCGCTCCGGAGTTTAGCTAAGCGGGCGGCGTCAGATCGCCCGGGAGTTCAGCAAACAGGCGGCGTTAGGGCCGCACAGGAATTCAGCTAAACGGGCGCATGAGATACGGAGAAAAAGGAGGTGATGGCAGTGCCAATGGAAGTTTTGACGATCCTGCAATGGGCGGGGTGCCTTGCGGCTTATCTTGTGATGACATTTTTGCTCCCGGCGGTGCTGCTGTACCGGAAGATCCGGCGCCTGCGGTTCTGCGAGCGGTTCATCACCTACCAGATGGTGGGAAATTTCTATATGATGAACCTGGTGTTCCTGTTGGAACTGCTTCACATCTCAAACCGCGCGACCTTATTTTTGTTTACCGTGATCCCGTGCGTGGGGATCTACACCTATCTGTACAAAAAGAATCCGGTGCGTGCGGTGCGCGCGGGGTTCGACCGCCTGGAGCGCATAGCGGGCGGGCAGTTCGGGATCCGACTGTTTTTGCGCCGCGTCCGCGCGGTCGTCTGGAAGCAGATGAAAAGGGCGGTGAAGGGGCTGTTTGTGCGCATCGGGAGGAATCTTCCCGATATCCTACTGTTTGCCACGCTGACGGCGGGGCTTTGCTATATGTACGGCACGAACCTCCTGCGGCATTACGGCTATTGCGAGTCAGACCTCCCGGTGCATAATTATTGGATCAATTACCTGGGGAAGAATCAGATCTTTGTCGCGGGCATCTATCCGTTCGGCTTCCATTGCGTCATGTATTTCCTGCATGAGATATTTTCCATACCGACTTATGTGCTGCTGCGGGTATTCTGCTTCGCACAGAACCTGATGATACATTATATGCTGCTTGCGTTCGCCAAGTATTGCTGCAAGTCCAAATTTGCGCCGTATATCGGGATGTTCCTGTATGTGTTCCTGGGAATATTCGGCGAAAATACGTATATCCGCTATTTCAGCACGCTGCCGCAGGAGTTCGGTATGCTCTTCATCCTGCCGCCGATCTATTATCTGTTCGCGTTCTTTAAGAAGAGGAAGGAACTGGATAAGGCGGAAAAGGAGCAAAAAACGGATGGAGAGCAGGAAACGGCCTCTGCCGTGGTGGAATCGGAAAAAGAGAAAACAAAAACATCCAACGACCGGGATTGGGATCTGGACGGCGATGCAAAAGCGGAACTGCCCGAAGAAGGCCTTGCGGCAGCCGGGGTAGAGCCGAAGAAAGCGAAAACAAAAACTGCCGATGACTGGGACTGGGACGTGGACGACGATGCAGAAATGGAATGGCCCGAAGAAGGCCTTGCGGTAGCCGGGATCGAGGCGGAACTGTCCGAAGAAGGCCTTGCGGCAGCCGGGATAGAATCCGAAAAACCGGAGCTGGCCGCGGAGGGGCGCAGAGGCATAAGGGCAAGGCTTTTAAGATGGATCACGAAAAGGAAGGAAAAGAGGGCGGGCAAAGAGCGGAAGCCAAAAACAGAGGATTTCTGGTATTTGGCGGGATTCGCCATCAGTTTTGGCATGTCGCTTTCCGCGCATTTTTACGATACGATGATCGCGGGGCTTCTGTGCGTCGGCGTGGCTGTCGGGTACGGGTTCCGCTTGTTCCGCCCGAAGTATTTTCGGAAGGTCATGCTGGCCGGGATCGCTTCCCTCGCAATCTCGATTTTCCCGATGTTCGTCGCGTTCCTGATGGGGACGCCCCTGCAGGGGTCGCTCGGCTGGGGCATGAACGTCATTTCCGGCAAGGGCAACAAGGATACCGTGCAGACGACGGAGCAGGCGCAGCCTGTGGGAACCGTGCAGCAGCAGGCTGGTGGAACCGCGCAGGGGCAGGATATGCAGGGCATGGGAGGAACCGCCGGGATAAGCGGCGGGGATTTGGGGAATGTGCAGCAGGGCGGCCAGATTGCGCCTGTGAAAAAAGAGCCGCTCATGGAGCGGCTGACGGCGAAAGCGCGCTCTGCTTTTGACGCGTTCTGGAATGCCATGGAGATCTATATCATCTCGGACAGCTATCCGGTATTTCAGATGGCGCTGGTCGGGGCGATCGCGTTTCTGGCTGCGATCTCGCTGCTGTTTTTCCTGATACGCCAGGCGGATTATGGGGCGAGGTGCCTCTCCCTCTCGGCGGGGCTGTTTGTGCTCGCGATCCTGCAGGCGTCCTCCCGGCTGGGGCTTCCGACGCTCATGGACGCGATCCGGACCTGTATCTTTTTCGCCTATGTGCTTGCGGCGGCGTGGAGCCTGTGCGTGGACGCCGTGCTGCAGCTTTTCTTAGGATGGGCGCAGTGGAGATGGCTGCGGTGGGTAAAGAACGTCCTTTCCCTGGCTGCGCTGGCGGCCGTGGTATGCTACGCGGACCAGGAAGGGCTGATCCGGAATCCGCCGGACCGGCAGCCGCTGCAGACGAACGACGCGATCATGTGCCTGACGAATATCATCCATGACAACGAAAATTTCACATGGACGATCTGCTCCGCCAACGATGAGCTGCGTATGGGGGAGGATTTCGGGTATCACCATGAGGTGCATACGTTTTTGAAGGACGTCGAGAAGCTCGGGGACACAGTGATCACCATTCCGACGGCGAAAGTCTATTTTTTCATTGAGAAAGTGCCGATCGTGTACGCGAGGGCGTATCGGGGGGACGAGCCGGAAGTCTCGGACGAGGCGGCCGCGGAGCCGCTCCCGGGCGGGTCCGGGATCACGATGTACCAGGGACATAACCGCCTGATCGAGATGTCGAAATTGTACCGCTGGGCGCAGGCGTTCCAAAAGCTGTACCCGGACGATATGAAGGTATATTATGAATCGGGCAATTTTGTCTGCTATTGCGTGGAGCAGGATCTGTACCGCCCGTTCAATTTTGCATTGCAGTGATCTTACAGCGGAGGTTTTTCTATGGTATCCCGCAGGAATTTTTTCACCATCACGGTCATCATGCTGGTGGTCATGTTCATGTTTCAGATTCCGGAGATCTTAAAGGATCGCGTGAATCCATATGGGAAAAATGAATATGAGAGGTCGGCGAACCCGAAGCAGGAGGAAAAGCTGCTCGCCGGGGCGACGAAGGACGACGGGGAATGGAAGGGGAAAGGGCGGTATGCCGTTTACATCGGTGACGAGACGGGGACGCCCACAGGAAGGGTCATGGCGGAGTGGTGTTCTTATACGAAGCGCTGCCTGGAGAGTTACCGCTCGCTCTCGGATTATGAGATCGATGAGGAGGCCCTGCCGGAAGCCGTCTTTATCGACGCGAATTACCTGGATATCGAAAAAGACCTCCTGACGCTGGGCAAATTATCGGGCGAGGGCGTCCACATGGTCTTCTGCAACCTGCCGGATGTGAAAGAGGTGGAGGATTCCGCGCAGCTCCGATCGATGCTCGGCATCCGCGAGGTGGTGGAAGAGAAGATCAAGGCGGAGGGCATCCGCGTGATGGACGGGTTTTTGCTGGGCGGGGCGAAAGAATACATCCTCGACGACACGATGGAGAAGACGCAGCAGGACTTAAAGCTGTCCATGCCGTGGTATCGCGTGTCGTCCGGCACGAAGGTGTTCCTGTACGGGATGATGGAAGACGACACGATGGAAGAATACGGGCTGATGGAAAACGGCGACGTCATCATGCGCAACCAGAACCTCCCGGCGGTGATCTGGCGCAACAGCTACCGCAATTCATTCATATTTGCGGTAAACGGCGATTATCTCGCAGGAAATGAGGGACTTGGGATCTTAAGCGCGATCATGTACGAGATGAAAGGATATGACGTCTATCCGATCATTAACGCGCAGAATCTGGTCGTCTTGAATTTCCCGGATCTGTCCGACGAGAACGAGGACGAGATGATGGAACGCTACAGCCAGTCGCTCAAGGCCGTGTACCGCGATATCGTATGGCCGGGGCTGGTGTCCGTGGCGCAGCAAAATTCCTATAAGATGACGTGCATGATCATGCCGCAGATGGAATATTTCGATGAGAACAACCCGGAAGAGGATATGCTGGTCTACTATATGAAGCTGTTCCAGGAGCAGGGCGCGGAGACGGGGCTTTCGGGGACGCACGGGAAGGGAGTCGGCGTCTCGGAGAAGCTGGATCAGGATATCGGGTTTCTGGACGCGGTCGTGCCGGATTACTCCATCCTCTCATTTTATCAGGGGAATCTGGGCGACGGCGAGATGCAGCAGGCTTTGGGGCGCGACAGGCTCAAGACCGTGCGCACTATATTCGAAGACTATGGGGACAGCGACTGGATGGTTGACTATGGCTTCGGAACCATCATAAAGCAGCGGGGCGTCTGCGACGGGTACAGCCACAAATTCAGCGAGGACCTGCGCATGGTGAGCATCCAGACGGCGCTCGGCTATTCCAACATCCAGATTGACTTAAATCCGATTGCATACCCGTCGAGCGACGAGGATTCCTGGGAAAAGCTGGCGCGGAAATTCGCGGGCAACACCAGCACGTATTGGAAGAAATTCCGGAAGTTCAACAAGACGACCCTCGCCGAGAGCAATCTGAATATCCGCAAGTTCCTGGCGTTGGATTATACGTATCGGCGGGTGCGGGACGTCATTTCCATCCATCTGGATAATTTCGACGAGAAGGCGTGGCTCCTGCTGCGGACGCACGGCGAGGAGATTGAGGGAATCATCGGGGCGGAAGCGGAGGAGATCGAGGAAAGCGTATACCTGATCACGGCGAAAAGCCGCGAGGTGCAGATCAAGCTGAAGGGGGCGCAGAAGCGATATTATGATTAAGGCATGGAAGGAAGACTGCCTGCGGGAAGCGGCGGGCAAAGTTAGGGGCAGAGGCGAATGGCTGGTTATTTGAAGGTCTGCATAGTTGCAGAAGGGTGTTATCCATATGTGGTCGGCGGTGTGTCGAGCTGGATCCATAGCCTGATCCGGTCGTTTCCGGATACGGAGTTCATTTTGCTCACGATCGTGGCGAACCGTTCTTACCGGGGGAAGTTCCTGTACGACCTCCCGGAGAACCTGACCGAGGTGCATGAACTGTACTTAGAGGACGTGGATTGGTGCGACAACCGGAAGAAGAAGGCCTTGAAGCTGAACGAAAGCGAGTATAAGGCGATCCGAAGCCTGGTCCTGAACCAGAAGATCGACTGGCACACGCTGTTCCGGTTTTTCCAGAAGCCGGGGCTGTCGCTGAACGAGCTTTTGATGGGGCCGGATTTCTTCCACATCGTGTCGGACTGCTATAATCTGAATTACAGCCAGGTAGTCTTTTCGGATTTCCTGTGGACGATGCGCTCCATTTACCTGCCGCTGTTCCACACGCTGAAAATGGATGTGCCGCCTGCTGATCTGTACCACTGCGTGGCGACCGGGTACGCGGGCGTGTTGGGGAGTATGGCGAACTACCGCCACGGGAGCCGCCTGCTGATCTCGGAGCATGGGATCTATACCAGGGAGCGCGAGGAGGAATTGATCAAGGCGAAATGGGTGAAGGGCATCTACAAGAATATCTGGATCGAGCAGTTCCGCAAGATGTCCAAGCTCGCCTACGACAGGGCGGATCTGGTGACGAGCCTGTACGAGCATGCGCGCGAGCTGCAGATCGAGCTGGGCTGCCCGGAGGATAAGACCGTCGTGACGCCGAACGGGATCAATATCGAGGGGTTTGACAGTCTCGCCCCCAAGACGGAGGAGGATCAGGCGTTCATCAATGTCGGGGCCGTCCTGCGCGTGACGCCGATCAAGGACGTGAAGACCATGATCCAGGCGTTCGCCTACGCGAAGGCGCGGCAGCCGCGGCTAAAGCTGTGGGTCATGGGGCCTTATGACGAGGATAAGGAGTATGCGCAGGAATGTTTTGACCTGGTGGAGACGATGCAGGTAAAGGACATTGTGTTCACCGGGAGGATCAATGTCAAGGATTACCTCGGGCGCATGGACATGACGATCTTAACGAGCATCAGCGAGGGGCAGCCGCTCACGATCCTGGAAAGCTACGCCGCGCACAAGCCCGTCATAGCTACGGACGTGGGGAACTGCCGGGGGCTTTTATACGGGGAAGGCGACGAGTTCGGGGAAGCGGGGATCTTGACCCACATCATGAACATTGAGGAGATCTCCCAGGCGATCCTGGAGCTTGCCAACAATTCCGAGCGGCGGACGCGGATGGGGGAGAACGGCTATCGGCGCCTGATGTCCAAGTATACGATCTCCGACATGAAAAAGACGTATGACGAGATCTATACGGATTTTGAGGATGGGATGCCGCGCAACTGGACGTATCTGGAGGAAGAGGCGTCTGAGCCGTCCGGGGATGGGCCGGACTGGCCGGATGAGGAACCGGAGGATAAGCCGGATAAGGGATCCGAGAGCGAGCCGGAGGAGGAATCCGATGGGGAGATGAGCTGGCCGGATGAGGAACCGGAGGATAAGCCGGATAAGGGATCCGAGAGCGAGCTGAGCTGGCCGGATGAGAAACCGGAGGATAAGCCGGATAAGGGATCCGAGGACAAGGCATAGGGTTTTCGGTAGAGAGGAGGCATGGTTGCCGCTATGGCAGGGATAGGAGTAAAGCTGAACCGCATTTTTGAGAAAAATACGCTGGTGTCCGACCTGATCGGGTTCGGGTACAGCGCGGTCGTCACCGTCGCGCCGATGTTTCTGGTCATAGGGAATATTGTCGTGATGGGGGAGGCGCTTGGGCTTTCCAAGGAGCCTTACGCGCCGCGGGAGTTATTTTCCTGCACGATCTTATATATGTTTGTTTTCTCCCTGCTTACGACAGCGCCGTTTAACGCGCTGCTTTCCCGCTATATGTCGGACGTGATCTTTGAGGAGAAGTATGAGGATATCATCCCCTGCTTTTACGTGGGGCTTGCCATGAGCGTCTTCTTAGGCTGCCTGACCGGGATCCCGTTCTGCATCCATGAGGCGGTCGTCGGGAAGATCGGCATCCTGTACGTGTTTACAGGATTCTGCGGGTATATCGCCTGCGTGCTGGTGTTCTACTCGATCTTGTATATTCAGATCTGCAAGGATTACAAGAAGATCACGATCTTCTTCTTCGTGGGGATGGCGGCGTCCCTGCTGATGTCTCTGGTATTGGTGCGCGTGTTTTCCTTCCCGGTGACAAATTCGATGCTGGTGTCCATCGTGGCGGGGTTCTTGCTGATCGCCTGCCAGGAGATCGCCATGATCAAGCGGTATTTTAAGAAAAACAGCGGGAGGTACCGTCCCGTGCTGCGCTATTTCCGCAAGCTGTGGCCGCTCGTCATCATCAACACGCTCTATACGGCGGGGCTTTACATCCACAATTTCGTATTCTGGGCGACGGACATCAAGATGACGGTGGCGGAGAGCTTCGTCTGCGCGCCCGCCTACGACATGGCGAGCTGCCTCGCGATGTTCACGAACATTTCCGCGACGGTCATTTTGATCTCAAGGCTGGAAATGCATTTCCGCGACAAATACAAAGGATATTCGGAAGCCGTGATCGGCGGACGGGGCGTGGATATCCGCAACGCGCAGAACCGGATGTTCCGCCAGCTCGCTTCGGAGCTTATGGCGCTCGCGCGCATCCAGTTCATCATCTCCATCAGCGTGTTCCTGATCTGCGTCGTCATGCTGCCCCAATACGGGTTTTCCGGGCTGGTGATGCAGATCTACCCGTGCCTCGCGGCAGGATACTTTATTTTGTTCTTAATGTATTCCGCCATCATATTTTTATATTACTACAATGACCTGGCGGGCGCGCTGGCGGCGGCGATCGCTTTCGTGCTGGTCACGTTCGCCGTGAGCGTTTACGCCGCGGGACTTTCCGAGAAATGGTACGGGATCGGCGTCGCGGCGGGATCGCTCGTGGGCTGGGGCGTCGCCTATTTCCGGCTCCGATGGGTGGAGCGGCATTTAGACGAGCATATCTTCTGCCGGGGGACGCTGATCGACTATGGAAAGGGGGCCGCGCTCCCCTCCAAGGTATATGACGCGCGTCGGGACAGGAAAAAAGAAGGGGTGGTGAAAGCGGAATGACGTCGGTATTTTTATGCGTGGTGACGGTGATCGAGGGGATCGCGCTCCTTATCCTTGACTTCCTGTCGTTTGTCTATCAGAAGATCACAGTCGGGTTCATGCTCTGCTGGGGCGCGTTCTCCATCGTATTTATTTTGCTGGGGGCGGTGCCCGGGCTGTCGGACTGGACGAGGATCGTGCCGGGGGAGGCCGTCCCGGCGTTCCTTCTGATCAGCCTCTCGATCCTGATCTGCTTTTTTTACCTAAGCTGCGCCGTCTCGCAGCTTCTCCGCAAGAACCAGGAGCTTGCGATGCACGTATCGCTTTTGAACCAGGAAAACGAGATCCTTTTGCAGAAATTAAAGGAAGAAGAGTCCGTCGAAGAGGGAAAAGGGTAGGATGAAGAAAAAGATTTTGTTTGTCATCAATACGTTGGGGCGCGCCGGGGCGGAAATGGCGATGTTAGAGCTGATGCGCCTCCTTCCCGAGGAAGAATATGAGATTTCCGTGTACGTGGTCCTGGGGCAGGGAGAGCTTGTGCGCGAGCTGCCGGGCCATGTGAGGCTGCTGAACCGCGAATACAGGGACACGTCCGTGCTTTCGGAAAACGGCCGCCGCCACATAAAGAAGGCTGTAGTTCGGAGCTTTTTCCGCAATGGGAAATGGGGAAGGAAGCTGTGGGGCATGGCGGTCGCCGCCAACGAGATGCGCAGGCAGAAGGCGTTCCGGGCGGATAAGCTGTTCTGGCGGCTGCTTTCGGACGGCGGCGAGTACCCGGAGGAGGAATACGACTTAGCGGTCGCGTATCTGGAAGGCGGCGCGACGTATTTTACGGCGGATCATGTGAAGGCAGGGAAAAAAGCGGCGTTTGTGCATATTGACTACGGGAGCGCCGGATACACGCGGAAGATGGACCGGGACTGCTATGCGAAGTTCGATCGGATCTTCGGGGTCTCAGAAGAAGTCCGCACGGCGTTTTTGCAAGTCTATCCGGAATGGGCGGGGAAGACGCAGGTCTTCCACAATATCATTAACCGGGACCGGATCTTGGAAATGGCGGACCGGCCGGGCGGGTTTTCCGACCGATTTGCAGGGATACGGTTGCTCACGGTCGGGCGGCTCACGCACCAGAAGGCGTACGACGTCGCGCTTGGCGCCATGAAGAAGCTGAAAGACGCCGGATACCGGGCGCGCTGGTATGTCCTTGGGGAAGGCGACCAGCGGGAGAGCCTGGAGCGGCAGCAAAAGAGCCTGGGGCTGGAACGGGATTTCAAGCTGCTGGGGGCGGTGGAGAACCCGTATCCGTACTATCGGCAATGCGACATCTATGTCCATGCGACCCGGTTCGAGGGAAAGAGCATCGCCATCCAGGAAGCGCAGGCGCTTGGCTGCGCCATCATCGCGTCCGACTGCAACGGGAACCGCGAGCAGGTGGAGGACGGCGTGGACGGGCTGCTCTGCGAGCTGTCCGAGGACGGCATTTTCCGGTGCGTGGCGTCTTTGATCGACGATAAGGAAAAGCGGGAGCGGCTGGGGGAAGCCGCCGGGAAGAGGCCGCTCGGGAACACAGAGGAAATGCAGATGCTGCTGAGCCTGTTGCAATAAGGACG
This sequence comes from uncultured Lachnospiraceae bacterium, assembly GCA_947626795.1. Taxonomy (GTDB): domain Bacteria; phylum Bacillota; class Clostridia; order Lachnospirales; family Lachnospiraceae; genus Petralouisia. Next base: position 59,793 of record CANQTH010000001.1, on the reverse strand, counting down.
GGGCAGGGATCACAGGGGGAAAGCAGGAGCCGCCAGGCCTGCCGCGATAAGGGCGGGGCAGGGACCGCAGGGGGAAAGCAGGAGCTGCCAGGCCTGCCGCGATAAGGAAAGGCGCAAGGCGGCCGGGGCATACGAAGGAAGCGAGAGGGGAAGGAGATTGGCTATGGGCGAGAGGGCGCATAAGGAAGTATTGATCATCATTCCTGCGTATAACGAAGAAAAAAATATCCCGAAAGTGCTTGAGCAGCTTGAAAAGCCGGAAATACGGGAATTTGCGGACGTGCTGGTGATGAACGACGCGTCTCAGGACGCCACGAACTGGGTGGTGAAGGAGCGGAAGCACGCGCTTGTGACCCATGTGTTCAATTTGGGCTACGGAAGCGCGCTGCAGCTTGGCTACAAATATGCCATCCGGCGCGATTACCAGTATGTGATCCAGATGGATGCGGATGGGCAGCACGACGTCTGCAATATCCCGAAGATCTACCGGGAGCTGAAGACGAAAGACGGGAACGGGCGGGCGCCGGATATTGTCCTTGGATCGCGCTTCATGCCGGGCAGCTCCGAGTTCGAGACGACCGCCATCAAGAAATTTGCCTACCGCCTGTTCCGCGCCATGATACGGATGGCGACCGGGCGGGCGATCGCGGATCCGACGACCGGGCTGCAGGGGCTGAACCGCAGGACGGCCCTGTATTATTCCCAATACGGGCATTTTGACGACAAATACCCAGACGCGAATATGATCATGCAGATGCTCCTGCTGGGCTTCCAGATCCGGGAGATCCCGGCGGTGATGCATCCCCGCACGAAGGGGTTCAGCATGCATTCCGGCTGGCGGCCCGTCATCTATATGTTCCGGATGTTTTTTTCCATCCTGGCGGTGCTGTTCCGCATAAAAGTATTTAAGCTGGAGACAGAGGAAAAGATTTCAGATGAGCTTTATTAAGAAAAAGAGGCAGGCCCGCTTCGCGCCTGCGCTGTTTGAGGAGAGCACGGCATATTTAACGAATCCCGCCTGCGGATGGTACCGGATCTATCCGTTTGGCTTAGGGGAAGAGACGGATCTGGAAGAGCTGCGCTGGAGCCTTCGCGAGGAAGAATCGCTGGCGCTCGTGCTGGCGGACATCGGCGCGTTCCGCGATTCCAAGATCCCGCAGGACGCGCTGCTGCGCTTCGAGGAGATCCTGGGGTTTTTCCAGGCGCATGGGAAAGACGTCATCCTGCGCGTCGTTTATGACCGCGAGGGACGCGGGATGGAGCGCGAGCCGGAATTTTTAAAGACCGTGCTGGGCCATATCCGGCAGGTCGGCGCGTCCGCTGTGAAGTTCCGCAGGCAGATCGCGGTGGCGCAGGGCCTGTTTGTCGGGAACTGGGGGGAAATGCACGGCTCGAAGTTCTTATCAGAGGAGCGTCTGCGGCAGTTGATGCAGGCGTGGCGGGAAGCCTTTGGGGATATCCCGGCGGCGGTGCGCACGCCGCAGCAGTGGTGGATGCTGCATCCGGCGGGCGAAGGGACGGGCGACGGCAGGATCGGCCTGTTCAATGACGGGATGTTCGGCTCCGCCGACGATCTGGGGACATTCGGCAGCCAGGAGGCAAAGGAAGCCGGGTGGCTGGGCCGTTGGGACAGGCAGGAGGAGCTGGCGTTCATCGGGCGGGCGTCCGCGCGCGTCCCTTATGGCGGAGAGGCCGTGAGCGGGCTTTCGATTGATGGGAAAGAGGCGGCAAGGGAGCTGCGGCTTGCGCGCGCCACATACCTGAACCGGACGCATGACGCCGCGCGCCTGAAGGAATGGGAGGCGGAAACCTGGGAAGGGGACGGCCCGTGGGACGGGTGCAGCGCGCTCCACTATATCGGCTGCCACTTAGGGTACCGCCTTGTTGTGCGTGGGGCGGAGCTGTTCGGGAAAAAAGACAGGGCCCTGCGGATCTGGATCGAGAATACGGGATTCGCGCCGCTGTATGAGGAAGCGGAGCTTGCGCTTTCGGTCAAGACGGCGGGCGGCAGGGCGGAAACGGTCGTTTTGCCGGAACGCCTGCGCGGCGTGCGGCCGCAGGAAAAAAGGGAGATGTCCGTGGCGCTGGACAAGGAATTGGAAGAAAACGCGCGCGTCCTGTCGCTTTCCATGCGCAGAAAGCGTGACGGGCGGACAATTTTGTTTGCGAATCCGTCTGGTGCGGACGGAAGCGTCTGCCTGGGGACGTTTATGAAGTAAGGGAAGGAACGCCGCATTACTTCTCGACAGTCAGTGTGGCGATTGGATATCCGTGTCACGCCGCCGGAAAGTTCCAGGATCGTCCGTTTTACTTCTCGACGGTCAGCGTGGCGATTGGATAGCCGTATTCGGATAAGGACAGCGTGTTGGCGAACAGGATGGTGCGGCCGTCCAAGGCCGGGTCGGACAGCCGATAGTAAATGCGGTAAGTCCCTTCCTTATAGGCGCAGACGTCGAGCGGGACTTGGAGCGTGACGGATTCCCCGCTCTTCCAAAGGCGCGCGTCGGAGCGGACGGGGATGGCGTCGCAGACGCTCCCGTCTTCGCGCAGCACGGTCACGACGGAGGAGAAGGGGCGGTAGCTGTTCGCGAAGCCGCTGTTTTCGATGGTGAGAGAAAAGGCGGCGGTCCCGTCGCGGAACGGGTCGAAGCTGCAGTCAGAGGAGCGGAAGGCATAGCGGTAGCCAAGGTGCGCGCCGATGTAGGAGCAGCCGTCCCCGCCGTGGAAGCAGCCGTCCCCCCCGTAAGAGCTGCCGCGCCATTTTTCCAGCACGGCGAGGTCGTAGCCGCAGTCTAAGTAGGAGACGTGCATTTCGCGCAGGTCGGCGACGGCGTTGGGGAAATCGTTGTATTCGTTGTCCAGGACGGCCTCGCCGCCGTTCGGCACATACTGGCAGAGGGCGTTTTGGAACGCGATCTCTTCCGCGCGCGTACCTTTTCCGTTAAAGTCCGCCGCTTCGGCGAGGGGCGTCTCCCCGTAGGTGCCCAGGTCGCTGGCGGAGCCGAGCATCCCGTCGTTGAACAGCCCGGTTCTTGCCTCGATCGCGCCGGAAAATGCTTTCTCGGCGGGCAAAGGGTCGAAGGACTGGCTGATGGCGCGGTAATGCGCCGGGGTGCGCACGGACAGGAAGATCGACTTGTCGATAACGGAGTCCAGATATGCGGCAAGCTCGCGCATCTGCTCTGCGGCCATATAATTGGAATTGTTCATTTCCCCGCAATTGCCCACAAAGATGCCCTGCAGCAGGTAGACGCAGCTTTTATGGCGGTTGACGGCCTTTGCGGCCTGTTCCATGTGGCGCTTGATGACGGAGATGTCGTCCGGTTCGGTTTCCCTGGCCTTGCCGTCCCAGTCATACAGGAAGCGCAGGATGAGCTGCTTGCCGGACGCCTCCCAGGCGGACAGGATGGATTCCAATTGGGCAAGCCCTGTCGGGCTGATGTCGGAAGCAGCGTAATTCCGCAGGTTGAGTTCCAAAAGAACCAGCTCGTTGTCGTCCGAGGCGATATTTTTTTGCATGGCCTCCATGTCCGGCGGTGCGGAGTCCGAGAGCGCGTAGCCGTAAATGCGGTACCAGCCGCAGTACGGGTTGGACAGAAGCCTGGCCGTGTCTTCATACGGCGCGCTCTGGCAGGAGACGACATAATATCGTTCTAAGTAAAATTGGCGCGCGGCGATCCCCGCGGCGGCTAAGGCCGCCAGGAGCAGGGCGCATGGGATGATAAGGAGACGTTTCTTTTTCATAAGGGAACCTCCGTGAGGATGCGCAAAGATCCGGATCGGAAGATGTCTGCAAAAGCAGGCCCGGATCGCGCGCGAGTCTTGAATTTGCGTATGTCTAAGGCCAGTATAACATATTTGCGGGAGGAATGGAAATATGCGGGAAGAGGAAATTGATTTCGTCATTACCTGGGTGGATGGCGGCGACGAGAACTGGCGGCGGGAAAAGAGGGCGTGCCGCGAGCGGGAGTTCGGACGCGAAGGAGGCAAAGAAGCGGGAGGCGGCTGGGACGGGACCGACGACGCCGACGAGCGTTACCGCGACTGGGGCATCCTGCAGTATTGGTTTCGGGGCGTGGAAAAATACGCGCCCTGGGTGCGGAAGATCCATTTCATCACCTGGGGGCATCTGCCGGATTGGCTGGACGTTTCCCATCCGAAGCTGCATATCGTGCGCCACGAGGACTACATCCCGCCGGAATACCTGCCCACGTTCAATTCCCATACGATCGAGTGGAATATGCACCGGATCGAGGGCCTTTCAGAGCAGTTCGTCTACTTTAACGACGATATGCTCCTGATCGATGAGCTGAAAAAAGAAGATTTTTTCATCGGCGGGAAGCCCTGCGATATGCTGGCGTTCCAGCCCGTCGTCGCGAACCCGGAGAACCCGGTCATGACCTACATCTATATGAACAACGCGCTTGCGCTGTCGAAGCATTTTTCCAAGCGGGAGAACGTGAAACGCCAGCCGGGCAATTATTTTAAGGTCGGCTATCCCCCACTCTACTTTTTTTATAATCTGCTGGAGATGGTGTTCCCGCGTTATACCGGGTTTTTCACGGCGCACGGGGCGGCCCCGTTCTTGAAGGGGACGTACCGGGAGCTTTGGGAGAAGGAGGCGGAGCTTTTGGATAGTACGTGCCGCCACCGTTTCCGGGATAAAGGGGATGTGAGCCAGTACCTCGCGCGGGAGTGGCAGAAATTATCCGGGAATTTCCGTGCAAAAAATGTCCTGCGGGGATTCCGTTATTTTGACGTGAAGAGCGACAACCCCGCGCTGATGAAAACGATCGCGAGGCGCAAGGCGAAGATCGTCTGCGTCAACGACGCCAACGAGCCGATCGATTTTGCGCGCGCGAAGCGGCAGGTCATGGAGGCGCTGGAACAGGCGCTGCCGGAAAAATCCTCGTTTGAGAAATGAGAGAGGGTGCGCCGCCGGGAAATCCCTGTTCGGGAAGGGGAGAGAGGCGTAAGGCGCGCTGCCGGGAAATCCTCGTTTGAGAAATGAGAGAGGGTGCGCCGCCGGGAAATCCCTGTTCGGGAAATGGGGGAGGCGGGCAGCAAGCGCGCTGCCGGAAAAATCCTCGTTTGAGAAATGAGGACGGATATAGGGAGGGCGATTCGGATGGAAAGGAAGACCAGGACGGAATATTCTGCGCGGAATACGACAGTGGCGCTGATCTCCCGTCTGACGGCGATCGTGATGGGGTATGCGCTGCGGGTCGTGTTCACGCATACGTTGAGCAAGAGCTACGTCGGGGTGAACGGGCTGTTCGTCGATATCATCCAGGTGCTGTCCCTGTCCGAGATGGGGGTCGGGACGGCGATCACCTACGCGCTTTACCGCCCGATCGCGCAGGGCGACACAGAAAAGCAGAGGTCGCTCATGCAGCTCTTCCGGAAATTCTATTTTGCGGCGGCGGCGGTCGTGGCAGTGGCGGGCGGCGCGCTGATCCCGTTTTTGGGATATTTCATCAAGGATTATGAGAACGTCGGGAACCTGACTTTGATCTATGCGCTCTACCTTGCCAATACCGTCTGCTCGTATCTTCTGATCTACAAGAAAACGCTGATGGACGCGAACCAGCTTTTATATATCGGCACGTTTTACCAGACGATGTCCTGGGTTCTGCAGGACGTCCTGCAGATGATAGTCCTGCTGGTCTGGCATGACTTTATCCTGTTCTTGCTGATCAACATCGCGACGACGGTTTTGTGCAACGTCTGCATCTCGCTTCGGGCGGACAGCCTTTATCCGTTTCTGAAGGAAAAAAGCCCCGCGCCGCTCCCGGAGAAGGAGAAAAAGGAGATCTTTGCCAATATCCGGGCCATGCTGATGCATAAGGTGGGGACGGTGATCGTCAACAACACGGACAACCTGCTGCTGTCGGCGTTCGTGGGGCTTGCCAGCGTCGGGAGCTATTCCAATTATTATCTGGTGATCGGGTCTGTAAGACAGATGCTGAACCAGGTCTACCAGGGGATCACGGCCAGCGTCGGGAACCTGGGCGCGACGGAGGGCGAGGGGCATGTCCGGGAAGTGTTCGAGGCCGTGTTTTTCATCGGCCAGTGGATGTACGGGTTTGCGGCGATCTGCCTGTACGAGATTCTCAATCCATTCATAGCGATCAGCTTCGGGGAGCAGTACGTTTTCCCGAAAACCGTCGTGTTTGTGCTGTGCCTGAATTTTTTCCTCAACGGGATGCGCAACGCCGCGCTGACGTTCCGGGATTCCATGGGACTGTTCTGGTATGACAGGCACAAGGCGATCGCGGAGGCGCTTGCGAACCTGGGGATCTCGCTTTTGCTGGCGCATTGGATGGGGACGCTGGGCGTGTTCCTGGGGACGCTTTTGAGCATGGCGCTCACCTCTTTGTGGGTTGAGCCGTACGTGCTGTACAAATACGGTTTCCACAAGCCCTGCGCCAGCTATTTCCTGCGCTATCTCGCGTACGCGGCGGTCATTGGCGTTGGATGGCGCGCGGCCGACGCCCTGTGCGCCGCGCTGGCGGCGCGCGGCTTAGGGCTGTGGCAGGAGCTTGCGGGGCGGCTCGCGGTCTGCATCGTCCTGCCCAACCTCTGGTTTTTGGTCGTTTACGGGCGGACGAAGGAATTTCGCTTCCTGCGCCAGAAAGCGCGCGGCTTGTGGGAGAAATTCCGCGGCAGGGCAAGGAAAAGATGAGGGAACAGGCTGAATTGTATGGGCGTAATGGTTCGGCTCGGGGCTTTGCGCTTTCCGCAAAGTCCGTAGAGGTATGAAAATTCAGCCAAGAGGGAATCTAAGTTGAACGATCACAGATGAGAGGCTTGCGGGAAGCGGGAAGGCGGCGCGCCAGTGGAGGGAGCTATGCAGGAGAAAAAACAGACGGCAAAAATGGGCGGGGCGGAAAAGATGCTGCTGGAAGGGCTGGCGGCTGCGCTGCGCCGGGAAGGGCGAAAAGCTGACATAGAAAAGGATGGGCCTCTTTTTTTTAAGATGGCGGAGATTGCCAGGCGGCACGCGGTCTTGCCGCTGCTCGCCGCCCTGGGCGGGCAAGAGGATCCGGAAAGCTGGGAGGCGGCGGTCCGAAATCCGGCGAAAGTCGTCGTGCGCTCGAACTATCGGCTGCTTTTTTTGACAAAATATGTCACGCGGGAATTGGAGAAGAACGGGATCCGCGCGATCGTGCTGAAAGGCGCGGCTACCGCGTCTTATTATCCGACGCCGGAGCTGCGCAAGTCCGGGGACGTGGATATCCTGATCCCGGACAGAGGGGAGTTCCTGCGCGCCGCGAATATCTTAAAGGAGGACGGGTTCAAGGAGCTGGAGGGCCAGACGGCGCTGCACCATTTGGAGATGGTAAATGAAGAAGGCATTTCCGTGGAGATCCACAGTATGCTGGCGGAGCCGTTTGAGAGCCGGAAGATGAATCAATATCTGGAAGAACTGGCCCCGGAATATGGAGATCACATGGTCTTGAACGAGGCGTGGGGCGTTCCGTTTTACCAACCCTCGGACGCTTATCACGCGTTCTACCTGATCGTCCATATGCTGCAGCATTTCCTGCGCGCGGGATTCGGGCTGAAATTTTTGTGCGACTGGGTCGTTTTTTGGGACCGCGAGGTGCGGCCGGAAGAAAAAGAAGTGTTTTTGCGTCTCGTGAAAGAGAGCGGGACGGAAGGCTTCGTCCGCATATTGGACGGCGCGTGCGTAAGATATCTGGGGCTTCGGGAGGACCGGGCCGTGTTCCGGTCGGGCGGGCAATCGGTTTCCGCGAAGGTTTTGGAGGATTTTATGGAAGAAGTCTTTGCGGCGGGGGAGTTCGGGCATGACGAGAGCCAGCGGATGGTGGCGATGCGCGGGACGGGGCTTAACGCCTATGTGCGGGAGTTCCACCATCAGATGCACCTGAATTACCCGTCCGCCGGGAAGGTGTTTCTGCTGTGGCCCGCGCTCTGGGCAGCGACGCTTGCGCGCTTCCTCCATAACAACCGCGCCGTCCGCAAGGTAAAGGGGCGGGAGATCTTAAAGAAAGCCGGGAAGCGCAGCAGGCTGATCGGCAGGATGAAGCTGTTTTCCTGATCGGCGGCCCCTGAAATTGGGAGGCCTGCCTGCTTTATGCATGGCAGGGATCAGGACGCGGCCTTATCCGCCCCAAACTCGTCATGTGGGACGCGTTGCCGTGGGAGATGCGGCGCGGGGATCAGGATCTTATCCGCCCCCCAAATTCTTCGGCAGCCTGCCTGCTTTATGCATGGCGGGGATCAGAACCCACGCACCATCTCGTCGATCTCGTCCTCGTTGAGGACGACGCATTTCTTGTCGCGGATGGCATAGACCCGTTTGCAGATATTCAGCACGGACGGGCGGTGCGTCGTCACGATGCACGTTCTCGGATATTCATCCGACATGATGTTCCGCAGAACGCTGCGCTCGGTCGCGACGTCCAGGGCGGAAGTCGCCTCATCCAAAAGAAGGATAGGCGAGCGTCGCAGCAGGGCCCTCGCGATGGAAAGCCGCTGGGCCTGCCCCTCGGAGAAGCCGCCGCCGCGTTCTTTGATCTCGCTGTTGATGCCATCCGGCAGCCTGTTCACGAAATCCCAGGCGCAGGAGAGTTTTAAGACGTCCACGATCTCCTCGTCGGTGGCGTCCGGTTTGACGTTCCGCATATTTTCCGCGATCGTGCCGGAGAACATTGTGTTGCCCTGCGGCACATAGGAAAAGAGCTTCCGCGTGGAAGGCGTCAGGGGGATGCCGTCATCCGCAGAAGAGCCGCCGCTTGCGGAAGGGCTGCCGCCATTCCCGGATGGCGGGTCTGCCGCCGCGCCGCCGTCCCCGGATGGCGGGTCTGCCGCCGCGCCGTCGTCCCCGGATGAGGGATCTGCCGCCGCGCCGCCGTCCCCGGATGGTGGGTCTGCTGCCGCGCCGCCGTTTCCGGATGAGGGATCTGCCGCCGCGCCGCCGTAGAGCATGGCGGTTCCGCCCTGGGCGCGCATCAGCGATAAGATCAGGCGGATCATTGTGGTCTTGCCCTCGCCGGACGGGCCGACGAGCGCGACGACCTCATGCGGGCGCGCTTCCAAAGACGCGCCCCGGAAGACTTCCGTCCCGTTGCTGTAAGAGTAATCCAGGCCCTTGACGGAAAGGCTGATGCCCTGCGCCCGGTTGGCCTGGAAGAAGCGCTCGGCCTCATCATCCTGGCTGTAATCCTCGCGCGGCATCTCGATGATGTCCATCAGACGCCCGGCGGAGGTCGTAAGAGAGATCGTCGTCGGGATGAGGGACGTCAAATTGTGCAGCGTCCCGGTCAGCGTCCCGGAGAGGCTTAGGAACATCGTCATCGTGCCGTAGCTGATGGCGTTGCTGAATACGCGGTAAATGCCCCAGCCGTAGGAGGCGTAGGAGACGAGGAGCGCGACGGTCGATAAGAGCAGCGACGTCCCCATCGACATTTTCTGGAAATCCAGCTTCATATCGATGTATTCCTTCTGGAGCTGCTTGAGCCGCGCGACGTACAGATGGATCAAGTCGAACGCCTTGATGGTCTGGATGTTGGAAAACGTCTCCTGGTTAAAGCCGGACATTTTCGCCCCCATCGCCGCGCTGCGCTGGTTGTTGTTCACCATGCGGTTCAAGAGCGTCTTGGAGAGCAGCAGGCTCACGGGCATCCCAAGGAAAGCGAATATGGCGAACGAGGCGTCGTAATAGATGACCATGGAAAACGCGCTGATGAAGCGGAACAAATAAATGACGGCGTTGGGGATGAAGTTCAGGACGCCGTTCGAGATGGCGGAGGCGTCGGAACTCCAGCGCGTCAGAAGGTCGCCCGTGTGGTAAGTCGTCAGGGATTCCCAGTCCGTCACCAGGATCTTCGAGAAAATGTCGGCCTTGATCTCAGAATCCACTTTCAGGCTCAGGTAGCTGGAAGCGTAATCGGAGATCTGGTTTAAGAACGTCGTCCCGACATTTAAGCCGATCATGATGGCGAACGTCTTGACGACTTCCCCCGCCTCATGTCCGGTGATGATGTCCACGAGATCCTTGGAAACCAGGCTGGAGAGCAGCGAGACGGCCGTCCCGACCATGCCCAAAAGGGTGTAGAAGATCATGATGAGCCAGTAGCGCCTGGCGTATTGGTAGATCCAGAGCGTCTGCCGCTTCATTTCGGCAAGGCGTCCGGCTTTGATGCGCCCGAAATAGAACTTGAGCTTTTCTCTCATGGGGTAGGATCCTTTCTCTTATGCGTATGCGCCATGGAAGGGACGGATCCGTTCAAGGCCCGCCTTCACGGAGGGTTGATCAGATGGGGGAAAACTCACGCCGCGGATACGGACAGATAGAGAGGCGGGAATCTTCCCTCATCCGATGAAAATGGCAGCGCTTGAAACAAGCGCTGCCTTCCCCAATACATGGATCCGCATCTGATCTGCGTCAGGAGCCGTTCGCCCCGCCGCCCTGGACGTTGATGGATTTCGTGCAGGAAATGGTCGCGCCAATGCAGGAAATCGCCTTCGTCGTCGCTTCGTCGGCAGCCTTTACCCATACCTTGTAAGTCATGGTATCGCCAGACTTATAAGCGTTCGCGTGCAGCTCGCGGGTGACTGTGACCGTGCTGCCGCTGAATGAGCAGGCAAATTCAGAATAAGCATCCGTTAAAGCATTGTTAAATGTAAGCGTTACTGTTGTCCCGGAAGAAATGTGCTCTACTGCTGTAGAATGCTTGCAACGAATCTCGAATACATGATGGGAGCCATTCCAGTCTTGGACGGATACCGGCTCGACTGTCCAGCAGTCCGCGGATTCTGTGGCGCCGCTCGCCGCATAGATGCCTTCGCTCAACCCGTCACTTACCATGACCATTGGTTTTTCATAATTACGCATTATGAACCCCCTTTCAAAAAACACAAATGAATGCTTACCAAGATTACTATAGCACACTATAAGAAAATAGTAAAGAATTTCTAAAAAATTCGTGAAAAAAATTCCATTCCGTAACTATGGGAAAAAAGAACTTTAACTTTTCCGTGAAAAATGGTATACTAGTTGCGCAGGCGGCGGGCAAACCGTTTGCCTGTAGGAGAAAATACATGAAAAAAACGGATGGGCCCACTGGCCGGCTATTAAATTTTATGCGCTGGCCATTGGTTTTGACAATACTGATCTTGCTGGCAGGCGCGGGGATGTTTTATTTTGACAGGCGTTACGGCATCTGCGCGCTGATCTTTGCGGCGGCGCATTTTTTGACGTGGCTGCTGACGTATCTGGCGAACAAGGCCGTGATGCGCCGCGCGGCGATCAATTTCGCGACCCAGTACGGGACGGTCCAGAAGAAGCTGCTGGACGAGTTCGAGATCCCGTACGCGCTGCTCGACGACGGCGGCAAGATCCTGTGGATGAACCAGAAGTTCGCAAAGATAACGGAAAAGGATAAGAAATACCACAAGCCTGTTTCCACGATCTTCCCGGCGCTTACGAAAGAGGCCCTGGGGAAGGAAGGGGACGGGCAGATTGAGATGGAGTGGGGCGGGCGCGTTTACCGCGTCGGCGCGGACAAGCTCTATTTTGACGGCGGCGAGCAGGAGAAGCGGACGCTGGGCTTGGGGAAGGCGGACAGCTTCCTCATGGCGTTGTATCTGTTCGACGAGACGGAGCTTCACGCGTATATCCGCGCGAACCGGGAGCAGCAGCTCGTGTCCGCGCTGGTCTATATCGACAATTACGAAGAGGCGCTCGACAGCGTGGAAGAAGTCAAGCGTTCTCTTTTGGTGGCTTTGGTGGACCGCAAGGTGAGCAAATATTTCTCCGAGCGGGACGGCGTGGTCAAGAAATTGGAAAAAGACAAGTATTTTATCGTATTCAAGCGCAAATACCTGGATGAGTTCGCGGCGGACAAGTTCAGCGTCTTAGAAGACGTGAAGACGATCAAGATCGGGAACGAGATGGCCGTCACGCTGAGCGTCGGGGTCGGCGTCAGCGAGGGCAGCTATACCCAGAAATACGAGTATTCCCGCATGGCGATCGACATTGCGCTTGGCAGGGGCGGTGACCAGGCCGTGATCAAGGAAGGGGACAAGATCTCTTATTACGGCGGCAAGTCGCGCCAGATGGAGAAGATGACGCGCGTGAAGGCGCGCGTGAAAGCCCATGCGCTCCGCGAGATCATCGAGAGCCGGGAGCAGGTCTTTGTCATGGGCCACAACATCAGCGACATGGATTCGTTCGGGGCGGCGGTCGGCATTTTCTGCGCGGCTCAGGTCCTCAAGAAGAAGACGCATATCGTCCTGAACGAGGTCACGTCTTCCCTGCGCCCGATGAAGGAATGCTTTTCGGAGGAGAAAGGCTACCCGGCGGATATGTTTGTCAACAGTGCCAGGGCGCTGGAGCTTCTGACGAGCCAGAGCGTGGTCGTGGTCGTGGACACGAACCGCCCAAATTATACGGAATGCCCGGAGCTTTTGACGCGCTCGAAGAATATCGTGGTGTTCGACCACCACAGGCAGAGCAGCGAGGTCATAGAGAACGCCGTGCTTTCCTATATCGAGCCGTACGCGTCCTCCACCTGCGAGATGGTCGCGGAAGTCCTGCAGTATTTCAATGAGAAGATCCATCTGAAGCCCAACGAGGCGGACAGCATCTACGCGGGCATTTTGATCGATACGAATAATTTCATGACGAAGACGGGCGTGCGGACGTTTGAGGCGGCAGCCTACCTGCGCCGCTGCGGCGCGGAGGTGACGCGGGTGCGGAAGCTTCTGCGGGACGATATGGCGGCTTATAAGGCGCGCGCGGAGGCGGTGCGCCACGCGGATGTTTACCGGGGGGCGTTCGCGATCTCCATCTGCCCGGCGGACAGCAGCGTGGAAAGCCCGACGATCGCGGGCGCGCAGGCGGCGAACGAGCTGCTGAATATCATAGGGATCAAGGCCTCCTTCGTCCTGACGGAATACCATGGCAAGATCTATATCAGCTCTCGGTCCATTGATGAGATCAACGTCCAGATCATCATGGAGCGCATGGGCGGCGGCGGCCATCTGAACGTGGCGGGCGCGCAGTTAGAGGGCTGCACGGTGCAGGAGGCCAAGCGGAGGATACAAGAAACGTTAGACCAGATGTTGGAAGAAGGAGATTTGGAGATATGAAAGTGATCTTATTGGAAGATGTGAAGTCTTTGGGGAAAAGGGGCGACGTCGTGAAAGTCAGCGACGGCTATGCCAGGAACCTGATCCTGCCGAAAAAGCTGGGCGTGGAGGCGACCCAGAAGAACTTGAACGAGCTAAAGCAGAGGAACCGCCGCGAGGAGCGGATCGCGCAGGAGAACCTGGACGCGGCGAAGGCACTGGCGGAAGAGATCGGCGGCAAGGAAGTGACCGTGACGTTAAAGACCGGGGAAGGCGGCAAGACGTTCGGCTCGATCTCGACGAAGGAGATCGCGGCGGCGGCCAAAGAGCAGCTTTCGATGGAGCTGGACAAGAAGAAGATGCAGCTCCCGGAGGGCGGGCTAAAGACTTTGGGCGTCCATGAGGTGACGGTCAAGTTCCATCCGAAGGTGACGGGGACGCTCAAGGTGAACGTGACAGAAGGATAGCGCGCGGCCGTTACGGAAGAAAAGGAGGCTCTTATGGAAGAAGCCCTGATCCGGCGCACGATGCCGAATAGTTTAGAGGCGGAGCAGTCCGTCGTCGGCTGCATGATCATGGACAGCGACGCCGCCCTGTCCGCGCTCGAAGCTTTGACGCGGGAAGATTTTTATCATCAGCAGTACGGCCTTTTGTTCGAAGCGATCGGGGAGCTTTCCAACGAGGGCCAGGCGGTGGACATGGTCACGCTGCAGGACCGCCTGCGGAAAAAGGACGCCCCGCCGGAGGTGAGCAGCCTGGAATTTGTCGGCGGGCTGATCGCGTCGGTGCCGACGTCGGCCAATGTGAGATATTATATCAAGATCGTGAAGGAAAAGGCAGCGCTGCGCAGGTTCATCCGAGCAAGCGAGGACATCGCGAACCGATGCTACCTGGGGCAGGACAGCCTGGCGGATATCCGGGAGGATGCGGAAAAGAAGATCTTCGGGCTGCTCCAGGACCGGGACGGGTCGGATTACGTCCCGATCAAGGATCTGGTAGTCGGCGCGCTGGAAAAGATCGAGATCCTCTCTAAGTTAAAAGGGAACGTCACGGGGATCGCGACCGGGTTTGCCGACCTGGACTATCGGATGTCGGGGCTGCAGCCGTCCGACCTGATCCTGATCGCGGCGCGCCCTTCCATGGGGAAGACGGCGTTTGCGTTAAATATCGCCCAGTACGTCGCGTTCCACAGCAACTTATGCACGGCGATCTTCAGCCTGGAAATGTCGAAGGAGCAGTTGGTGAACCGCCTCTTTTCCCTAGAGGCCCGCATCGACGCGCAGCTTCTGCGCTCCGGGAACCTGGCGGATCAGGACTGGGAGAAGCTGATCGAAGGCGCGGGGGTCATCGCGCGCTCCAAGGTGATCATAGACGATACGCCGTCCATCACGGTTTCCGAGCTGCGTTCCAAATGCAGGAAATATAAGATCGAGAATGGCCTGAAGCTGGTCATCATAGATTATCTGCAGCTCATGACGTCCAGCCGGAGGACGGATTCCAGGCAGCAGGAGATTTCCGATATCTCCCGCGCGCTGAAAGGGCTGGCGCGAGAGTTGGACGTCCCGATCATCGCGCTTTCGCAGCTGAGCCGCCAGGTGGAGCAGAGGCCCGACCACAGGCCGATGCTGTCCGACCTGCGCGAGTCGGGGGCGATCGAGCAGGACGCGGATGTCGTGATGTTCATTTACCGGGACGATTATTATAACAAGGACTCGGCGGAGAAAAACGTAGCGGAGATCATCATTGCCAAGCAGAGGAACGGCCCGGTCGGGACGGTCAATTTAGTCTGGCTGCCACAGTATACCAAATTCGTGAATATGGAAAAGCGCTGACGCGCCGTGAACGCATAGATTCTTGTCGAGATTTCACGATGAAAAAAGATTGTAACCGGAGGAGGAAATCGGTACAATAGAATCAGCATACGGGGACAAGCCCCATGCCCGCCGGACGGCGGAAAGGGGAATGCCATGCTGATCCGTCTTGTCGGAAATATTCCCGAAAAGGAGGTAAAGATGTGGAAGCGACACGCTATATGATTTCGGATGCGGCAAATATTGTCAATGTTGAGTCCCATGTGCTGCGTTATTGGGAAGAAGAGTTGGAACTCCAGATTCCCCGCAACGAGATGGGACACCGCTATTACACAGAAGAGAATATAGCGCAGTTCCAAAAGATAAAAGAGTGGAAGGAAGAGGGCTATCAGCTCAAGGCCATCCGCATGATGATACATAATATCCAAAAGCAGGGCCAGGACGTTGCCCAGGCGGACTTGGAATATCCGGGGCCGGCACAGAAGAGGCTGCCGGAGCAGCAGACCCATGCCGCGCCAAACGCGGCGAGGCTGGAGCAATTCCGCGCGATGATGGCGTCGCTTGTCAAGCAGGCGATCGAGGAGAATAACCAGGCGTTGGGAAAGGAAGTGGGCCTCCAGGTGGGCGACCGCGTCTTGAAGGAAATGAATTATCTGATGCGGGAGCAGGACGAGGCGGAAGAAGAGAGATTCCGCAAGCTGGACGAAGCCATCCGCGCGGGAAAGAGCGGGAGGCGCGCGAAGAAGGAAAAGAAAGCGAAAGAAGCCGAGAACCGCAGGTTCCTGCGGAAGGAGAAGAAGCTGAACCCGAACCTGACGACATAGGCCGGGGATTCAGACAAGGGCTGCCGCGGCAAGGATCAGGCCAGGCGCGTAAGATACGGCACGACGCCCGGAATCGGGCGATGCGACCGTTCGCGCTTTGCGTTCCTTGAGGCGACAGCCCCTTTTGTCCATAAAACTGAATTTGCAGGAAAAATTAACCGTTCAGCCTTGCGGCTGCCCTGTTACGGAAAATTAACCCTGCTCGATCGCGCCTGTCGGGCAAGCCCCTGCGCATGTACCGCAGTCGATGCAGGTATCTTCTGCAATCTCATACTTGCCGTCGCCAGCGGAGATCGCCCCTACTGGACATTCCCCTTCGCACGTACCGCAGCTTACACAAGAATCTGTAATTACGTATGCCATACTTAAATCCTCCTTATAAATAAAATGAATCTTCCCTTTAGCCGCCTTGCGGTAGCTTGGAGTATATTTTAATACAAATTTCCCCGGATTACAAGTAAAATTTTATGGATTGCGTTTTTTGTTTTTTGTGCGTTTTTTGTCTGTATAAAAAAGACCGGAAAGCCTTCTGGAAAGACTTTCCAGCGCCCCTGCCAAGAATCGATGCGACAGGGATTTGAATTTTTATTGAAAACGGGGCTGACTTGCAATCCGAAATTCCAGTGAAAAAGTAAATTCCACCGCCCTTTAAAATCTGGCGTATTGAAAACGGGCGTGCCGGCTATGTTGTAAAATCCTCAAAATATGATATAATCCAATTAAGAAAAGGAGTTGCTTGATGGAAGATACGAAAATACAATGGCATCCGGGATTTGTCGCTGCCATGAACTTGGAATTTAAGGAAAACAGAAATGATCTGATTTTTGAAAAAGAGTATAACCTGAACACGAAACCGCTGGAAACCGATTTGCTGATCATCAAAAAAGATCCAGCTGTTGAACTGAAAAACGAAATAGGGCTGTTTTTCCGGGGGCATAATATCATAGAATACAAATCTCCCGGAGACGAACTGAACATCAACACATTTTATAAAGTACAAGGATATGCCTGTATCTATAAGACTGCTGGAACTGCATCTGCCGGGATAAATGAAGATGATATTACAACAACGATCATCAGGGAAGGGAAACCGGAGAGGCTTTTTAAATATCTTTCTGAAAAAGGATTTGAAACAACCTGTTCCCGCAAAGGGATATACCGCATCCATACGGGCAGCCTGTTTCCTTTGCAAATTATTGTTACAAAGGAATTAGAGGGAGATGGACATGTCTGGTTAAAATCCCTTTCCGAAAAACTTCAAAAAGAAGATGTAAAACAGTTATTGAAACGGGTAAGCGGACTGAAAGGAGAATTTGACAAGGAGATGGCAGATTCTGTCCTAAAAGTCAGTATAGACGCAAACAAACAGCTTATCAGGAAAATGATGGAGGATGAGAGCATGTATGAATCATTGATGGAACTTATGGAGCCACGGTTAATTTTAAGAGACAAATCCAAAATAGAAGAAGGCATACAGCAAGGTATGCAACAAGAGCAAAAAATAACTGCGATCCGAATGCTAAAATCCGGCAGATATACGTTAGATGAGATTGCCGACATATCAAGGCTTTCTTTGAATGAAATAAAGATGTTGGAAGAAAATTAAGCAGTATTTGTGTTACATCTTTAAAGTGCAGAGAATGCAGGAGACTTTAAATCCAAAAGGTTTCCTGCATTCTTTTTTTGCGTTCAAATACAATAACCCTGCTGACATCCCCCAAACAATACCGTATTTTCAAAATTCATCTGACAGCTTTGAAAGCTTTTATTTTCAAGGGTTTCCCGGATTGGATTTTTCCATCCCACAATTTCGCTGATTTTTTCAAAAATTTATTTTGTAGAACTTTTGTAGAATTTTTATTGAAAACGGGCGTGCCGGCTATGTTGTAAAATCCTCAAAATATGATATAATCCAATTAAGAAAAGGAGTTGCTTGATGGAAGATACGAAAATACAATGGCATCCGGGATTTGTCGCTGCCATGAACTTGGAATTTAAGGAAAACAGAAATGATCTGATTTTTGAAAAAGAGTATAACCTGAACACGAAACCGCTGGAAACCGATTTGCTGATCATCAAAAAAGATCCAGCTGTTGAACTGAAAAACGAAATAGGGCTGTTTTTCCGGGGGCATAATATCATAGAATACAAATCTCCCGGAGACGAACTGAACATCAACACATTTTATAAAGTACAAGGATATGCCTGTATCTATAAGACTGCTGGAACTGCATCTGCCGGGATAAATGAAGATGATATTACAACAACGATCATCAGGGAAGGGAAACCGGAGAGGCTTTTTAAATATCTTTCTGAAAAAGGATTTGAAACAACCTGTTCCCGCAAAGGGATATACCGCATCCATACGGGCAGCCTGTTTCCTTTGCAAATTATTGTTACAAAGGAATTAGAGGGAGATGGACATGTCTGGTTAAAATCCCTTTCCGAAAAACTTCAAAAAGAAGATGTAAAACAGTTATTGAAACGGGTAAGCGGACTGAAAGGAGAATTTGACAAGGAGATGGCAGATTCTGTCCTAAAAGTCAGTATAGACGCAAACAAACAGCTTATCAGGAAAATGATGGAGGATGAGAGCATGTATGAATCATTGATGGAACTTATGGAGCCACGGTTAA
Organism: uncultured Lachnospiraceae bacterium; assembly: GCA_947626795.1. Classification (GTDB taxonomy): domain Bacteria; phylum Bacillota; class Clostridia; order Lachnospirales; family Lachnospiraceae; genus Petralouisia. The sequence continues at coordinate 41,421 of CANQTH010000001.1, read as the reverse complement.
TTTTAAGAGACAAATCCAAAATAGAAGAAGGCATACAGCAAGGTATGCAACAAGAGCAAAAAATAACTGCGATCCGAATGCTAAAATCCGGCAGATATACGTTAGATGAGATTGCCGACATATCAAGGCTTTCTTTGAATGAAATAAAGATGTTGGAAGAAAATTAAGCAGTATTTGTGTTACATCTTTAAAGTGCAGAGAATGCAGGAGACTTTAAATCCAAAAGGTTTCCTGCATTCTATTTTTTGTACTTCCAAATAGAATCATCTTTTAAACGTTCCCTAAACATACCTGCTTTCATTTGGCATATCCACTGGAATTGGCTCCCCTGTTTTTAATGAAACAGTATAAATCCCCCGGCGGAGCTGGGGAGACTAACCAGATGCCGGAGGCGGTGAGCAGAGTACCGAAATAAAAACCTTCGCTGTATAATGAATGTAGGTCTGGCAAACCACATCAAAATACAGCGGAGGTGTCCAATGGACGATTTAAGTTTAGCACATAGCAGATATAATTGCACGTATCATATCTGGCTTGGGCATTCAGACACCAGCACAACTTTGAACATATACAGCCATTTTAACAAAAAACGTCTGAATGAAACGCCTGATGACCTTGAAGAACTGTCTGGATCATGTGCAGACTTATTCCATTAAGTTTTGTAGAACTTTTTGTAGAACTAGACGAAATCAGCTATATTTTCTGCCCTCAGATGATGAAAAGAAGCTTCCGGAGATTTCTCATTGAAACCTCTGGAAGCCGCCCCTGCCAAGGATTTACACGCTTTCCGCACTGAAATCCAAGTGTAATCGATGCGACAGGATTTGAACCTGCGACCTCTGCGTCCCGAACGCAGCGCTCTACCAAGCTGAGCCACGCATCGCTGTCACTATGGCATAATAACATATTTTTTTTGGCTTGTCAAATAAAAAATGCTTGATTTTTTGCTTTTTTTGAGCTAAGTTGTTACTATTGGATCAAACTGGGGCGGCCGCGCGGAAGATACGCGTCCGCCCGGGGTCTTGGAAAGGGAGGAAGATAGCTTTGAGGGAGCAATTGACAAAAAGCGACGTAAAAAAGATAGAGGAGGAGATCGAGTACCGGAAGCTGGTCGTGCGCAAGGAGGCGATCGAGGCGGTAAAGGAGGCGCGGGCGCACGGCGACCTGAGCGAGAATTTCGAGTATCATGCCGCGAAAAAGGACAAGAACAAGAACGAGAGCCGGATCCGGTACCTGGAGCGGATGCTGAAGACGGCGGAGATCGTGTCCGACGTCTCGAAAGAGGATGAGGTGGGGATCAACAACACGGTCACGGTATATTTTGAGGAGGATGATGAGGAGCAGGTGTTCCGCCTGGTGACGTCCATCCGGGGAAATTCCATGAAGAACCTGATCAGCACGGAATCCCCGCTGGGGAAGGCGGTCCTTGGCCACAAAGAAGGCGACCGCGTCTACGTGGCGGTCAATGAGACGTACGGGTATTACGTGGAGATCCGGAAGATCCAGAACACGTCCGAGGACGAGAACGATACCATCCGGGCTTATTGAGTGAACCGGATGCGGCTCGCAGTCATTTCACGAATTGCCCGATCGCATTTTTTAAGTCGTCTAAGGCCTGTTGGTCGCCGTTCTCCACGGCGTCGACGATGCAGTGCGAGATATGGTCTTCTAAGATGATCTTCCCGATGTTGTTGATGGCGGAGCGGACGGCGGCGATCTGGACGAGGACCTCGCTGCAGTCGCGCCCGTCTTCGACCATGCGCTTTACGGCTTCCATATGCCCGATCGCGCGGGACATCCGGTTTAAGACGGCCTGCGTCTGTTCGTGGGCATGGATGTGCTGGTGTTCGTGCGGGTGTTTCTGTTCTTCCATTGAATGTCTCCTTTCCTCTATTCCCGCGAGCAGCGAGCCCGGCGGACGCCGTCCATTTGGCGGCTGCCGCGAGGGGCGTCTGCGTTACAGCCAGGCGCCGTCCAGGGAGACGACCTGCCCGGTCAGGTAGGCGGGCGCATTTGCGATGGAAAACGCAAGCTCGGCGACTTCCTGCGGCGTGCCGAAACGCCCGGCGGGGATCTCTTCGGCGAGCCGGGCGCGTTCCCCGGCGGAAAACCCCTGGTTCATCCGGGTGTCGATGACGCCGCAGGCGATCGCGTTGACGGAAATCCCGCTGGGGGCAAGCTCCTTCGCCAAGGCCTTCGTGAAGGCGTTGACGCCGCCCTTGGAAGCGGAATAGGCCACTTCGCAGGAAGCCCCGGCGATGCCCCAGACGGAAGAGATATTTAAGATCGAGCCGGATTTTTTCTGCACCATTCCTGGGATCGCGTGTTTGCAGCAGCAGAACAGCGACGTGAGGTTGACGTCCAAAACGCGCTGCCACTCGTCTAAGCTCATGTCGGTCAGGAGGCCGACGTGCGAGATCCCGGCGTTGTTGATTAAAACGTCCACAGAGCCAAGCTCCTGCCCGATCGTGCGGAACGCCTGCGCGAGAAAGGCCTCGTCGCTTGCGTCCCCCACAAGCGGCAGGCAGGGCAGGCGGCTGATCTGGGAAAGTTCCCCGGCGTATGCGCGCAGCGCGTCCCCCGAGCGGTGGCAGTTGATCGCGAGCAGATAGCCTTCGCTGGCGAATTTGGCGGCGATGGCGCGCCCGATGCCGTGGGAGGCTCCGGTGATGAAAGCGGTTCTTGGTTTCATGATATGCCCTTTCTTTTTCTTAATCCCATCCTATCCTTTCTGCCCGAAAATGTCAAGAAATCCCACGGATTTCTTGTATTTGAGACTGCAATGTGATATAATCCAAAAAAAAGTAAAGGGGCTGTGTATCATGCATATTATAATTAGCGGGAAGAATATTGATATAACAGAAGGACTGCGTAAGGCAGTGGAAGATAAGCTGTCGAAGCTGGAACGGTACTTTACGCCCAAGACAGATATTTCTGTGACGCTGAGCGTGGAAAAAGAGCGGCAGAAGATAGAGGTTACGATTCCGGTAAAGGGGAACATCATCCGGTCGGAGCAGGTAAGCAATGATATGTATGTTTCCATAGATCTGGTGGAGGAAGTCATCGAGCGCCAGTTGAAGCGGTATAAGAACAAGATCATCGACCAGCAGCAGGCGGCGGCGAATTTCCAGAAGGAATTTATCGAGAAAGAGGTGGAGGACGAGGAAGAAGTCAAGATCATCCGCACCAAGCGCTTCGGGATGAAACCGATGTATCCGGAAGACGCCTGCGTGCAGATGGAGCTGTTGGGGCATAACTTCTTCGTGTTCCAGAATGCGGAGACGGAACAGGTGAACGTCGTCTATAAGAGAAAAGGAAATACGTACGGATTGATCGAGCCGGAATTTTAATGGATCGGGAAGCCCTCAACGGAATGAGATGGGGGCGTTTTCTCGCATGGGCGGGAAGATCGGGCCGGCAGACGAGGCGGCTGACAGCGGCACTAAGGGCGCGCTGTCTTGCGAAGATGGGAGGTTTGTATGGATATCGTAGTATTGGCGGGAGGGCTTAGCACGGAGCGCGACGTGTCTTTCGTGACGGGGGAGAACGTGGCGGGCGCGCTGCGGGAAAATGGGCATAACGTCATCCTGCTGGATGTGTTTATGGGATATGGGGAAGAAGAAGGAGCGGATCTGGACGGCATTTTCGAGCGTTCCGAGGAGGCGAGCGTCCAGGCGCGGGAGATCTCGTCGGAGGCGCCGGACATTGAGGCGGTAAAGAAGAGCCGGAAGGACCAGAGCGGCAGTCTGTTCGGGCCAAACGTCGTTGCGCTTTGCAGGAAGGCGGATATCGTGTTCCTGGCGCTGCACGGGCAGAATGGGGAAGACGGCAGGATCCAGGCGGCGTTCGACTTGTATGGCGTCAAATATACAGGCACGGGCTACCTGGGCAGCGCGATCGCCATGGATAAGGGCCTGACGAAGCGGTTGCTTTCCTCAAGCGGGATTCCGACGCCTGCCGGGACATCCAGAAAACGGGGAGACCGCCGTCAGGCGGCGGGCGGGGAGTTGCTCCCCTGCGTGGTGAAGCCCTGCCGCGGCGGCTCCAGCATCGGCGTGTCGATCGCGCGAACGGAGGAAGAATATGAAAAGGTGCTGGACGAGGCGTTCCGGCTTGAGGACGAGGTGATCGTCGAGGAATACGTCGCGGGCCGGGAATTTTCTGTAGGGGTGCTGGACGGGAAGGCCCTTCCGGTCATCGAGATGGCCCCGGTGGAGGGCTTTTACGATTACAAGAACAAGTATACGGCGGGAAGCACGGTGGAGACTTGCCCGGCTGACTTGCCGGAGGAGATCGCGGCCAGGATGCGGCGTTACGCGCAGGAGGCGTTTGCGGTCCTGGGGCTGGATTCGTACGCCCGCATGGACTTTTTGATGGACGGCACGGGCGAGATCTATTGCCTGGAAGCCAATACGCTGCCGGGGATGACGGCGACCAGCCTGCTGCCGCAGGAAGCGCAGGCGGCAGGCATGGGCTTTGCGGAGCTTTGCGAGGAGATCGTGCGGATCTCTTTGAGAAAGTATGGGGAGAGGTAGCCGAAGATGAAGAATATGACGTTAGGGAATATCGAAGAGGCCTGCCGCGGCGCGTACGTTGGCGGGGAGGAAGGAAGGCGCCTGGAGATAACGGGCGCGGTCACGGACAGCCGCCAGGTGCGGGAAGGGTACTTGTTCATCCCGATCCGGGGCGCGCGGGTGGACGGGCATGACCTCGTCCCGCAGGCCATCGCGCAGGGGGCGGCGGCCGCCCTTTCCGAACGCCCGCTCGGGGAGACGGGCTACCCTTATATCCAGGTCGGTTCCACGAAGCAGGCGTTAAAGGATATCGCGGAATTTTACCGCAGGCAGCTCGATATCCCGATCGTCGGGATCACGGGGAGCGTCGGCAAGACCAGCACGAAGGAAATGGTCGCGTCCGTTTTATCGGAAAAGTTCCGCGTGCTGAAGACGGAGGGGAATTTTAACAATGAGATCGGCCTTCCGCTGACGCTGCTGCGGATCCGCGGGGAGCATGAGGCGGCGGTCGTGGAGATGGGGATCTCTGATTTCGGGGAGATGCGCCGCCTGGCGAAAATGGCGAGGCCGGACGTCTGCGTGATCACGAACATCGGAACCTGCCACCTGGAGAACTTAAAGACGCGGGACGGAGTCCTGAAAGCGAAAAGCGAGATCTTTGAGTTCCTGGGGCCGCAGGGACGCGTCGTGCTGAACGGCGACGACGACAAGCTGTCGTCCATCGGGGAAGTAAAGGGGATCCGCCCGGTTTTTTACGGGCTTGGGGAAGGACGGGACATTTATGCGGACCGCCTGGAAAGCCGGGGGCTGAAAGGAATGGAAGCGGATATCCATGTCCCGGCCCTGCCGCCCGGGGAAAATAAGATCCATGCGTCGATCTCGATCCCGGGGCCGCATAACGTGTACAACGCCCTGGCGTCGGTCGGCGTCGGCCTCTCGCTCGGCATGGGGCTTGCAGAGATACAGCGGGGGATTGAGAAAGCGGGGACGATCGGCGGGCGCACAAACCTTGTGGAGGCGGGCGGCCTGCTCGTGATCGACGACTGTTACAACGCCAATCCCGTGTCCATGCGAGCGTCCCTCGAAGTGCTGGGCTATGGGCTTGGGCGCAAGGTGGCGGTCCTTGGGGACATGGGGGAGCTTGGGAAAGACGAGCGGAAGCTTCACTATGAGATCGGGGCCTACGCCGCAAAGACGCAGGCCGACGCGCTGTTCTGCGCCGGGGAGCTGTCTGCGGAAATGGCGCGCGGCGCGAAAGAAGCGGGAAAGACGGAAGACGTCTTCTATTTCGGGAGCCGGGATGAAATGCTGCCCGCTTTGCTTAGGTATCTGCGGGAGGGCGATACCGTATTGGTGAAAGCGTCGCATTTCATGGAATATCCGGCGGTCGTGGAGAAGATCAGGGAGACGTTCGGGCAGGCGTCAAGCTGAGAGCATGGCCTTGTGCCGGTTTAACATTTCCTCGATCTTAGCCTTTGTGTAGGCACCGGGGAACTTGCGCTGTTCCGGGCTAAGCTCTTCGAGATAGATCGGCTCGCCGTACTCGACGATGACGCGGCATTTTTTCACGGCAGGGAAATGCGCCTCCCAGATCTCCTGGCTGTTCGTGATGGCGACAGGGACGATCGGGCATCCGGTCTTGGTCGCCATTTTAAAGCTGGCTTCCTTGAACGGGAGCAGGCCGTCCTCGGGGCGCGTGTTGCGAGTGCCTTCCGGGAAAATGCAGATGGAGATCCCGCTCTTGATATAGTCGATCCCGGTCAGGATCATCTTCATCCCGGCTTTCATGTCCGAGCGGTTTAAGAATAAGCAGTACAGGCGCTTCATCCAGGTGGAGAGCAGCGGGACTTTTTCCAGCATATCCTTGGAAACGTACCCGGTCAGCCCGGGGCATCTGGAATACGTGATGATGATGTCAAAATAACTCTGATGGTTGGGGATATAAAGGACGGGGCGGTCCTTGGGGACACGATCCTCCCCGATGATGGAAAGCTTCGTCCCGGCGAGACGGATCACGACGCGGAACGCCCATTGCACGATCCGAAGGTTGCAGATATCCGCGGCTTTCGGGTTGATCTTTTTTAAGATCCATCCCACGAAGAGGACGGGAATGGTCGCGATCAGAAAAAGAATGAAAAAAAGCAGAATAAGAAAAATCCGAATCATATCGTTGCTCCTTTGCGTTTTGTCATTACTTCATTATACCTTAGCGGAAAATGGAAATGCAATCATAAAAAGTGGAAAAGAACCATACAATTTTAGGAGATTGTATAAGAAAAGTGGGAAAATGCATGGAAAAGAGAAAAAGGATTCGGATTTTTGGGGAAAATAAGCTGCGCCGCGCGCTTTTTTCCATCTTGGCCTGCGCCGTTTTTTTCCAGGGCTGCGGCGTGGAGGAAGCGGACGGGCAGAAAGTGCGGGATCTTGATTACGCCGTTTTGGGGGAAAAGGAGATCCCGGAGGAATTTCTTACGATCATCGAAGAAAAGAAGGAAGGAATGCTCAAGCTCACGTATACGGACAGGAAATACCTCTATATCGCGGTCGGCTATGGGAAGCAGGAGACGGGGGGCTACAGCATTTCCGTCGATGAATGCTATCTGACCCGGAACGCCGTTTGCTTTGGCACGACGCTGATCGGGCCGTCGAAAGGGGAAAAGGTCAGCGAGGCGGCCTCGTACCCGTATCTTGTGGTCCGGACGGAATATCTGGACAAGAACGTCGTCTTCGAGTGAGGCGGCAGCCGCATGCGCGCCGCTGCGGACAAGAACAGGCGGCTTTGCCTGTGAGGGCGGCAGCCGCATGCGCGTATGCGGGCAGGAACAGGCGGCTTCGTCTGTGAGGGCGGCAGCCGCATGCGGGCAGGAACGGGCGGCTTCGCCTGTGAGGGCGGCAGCCGCATGCGGGCAGGAACGGGCGGCTTTGCCTGCGGGAATGGGTGCGCCGCGGCAAAAACAGGCGCGTCGCTGCGGCGATCGCTTTCGCACATTGAAAAGGGGAACAGCCCGTACAAGGAAGAAATCGGACGCCATGCGCGGCATGAGGCGGAAAATCCGCGCGTGGGCCAGGCACAGGCGGCTTCGCCCGGCATAAAATAAAGAAGAAGGGCAGCGGTAACAGTTCAGTCCGTAATTGTGAGGCCGGAAGGCTGAACTGTTATGGGCAGTAAGACGTGAGGGAGACGTTGGAGATTTACAAATGGGTAAAATGTGATATAATAGTGAGGTGGGTTTTGCATAAGGCTTGACAAACGAGGAAAAATGTTACTATAATAACTTCTTGTACGGAATACAGAGCATAGAGGTGCGATATGGAGCAATATGTGATCAAGGGAGGGATTCCGTTGGTCGGCGAAGTGGAGATCGGCGGCGCGAAGAACGCGGCGTTAGCGATCCTGGCGGCGTCGATCATGACGGATGAGACCGTAACGATAGACAATTTACCCGATGTGCGCGACATCAACGCGCTGCTGCAGGCGATGGAGGACATCGGGGCCAAGATAGACAGGATCGATGCGCACGCCGTGAAAGTGAACGGCTCGTTTGTGAGGGACGTCCCGGTGGATTATGAGTCCATGAAGAAGATCCGGGCGTCTTATTACCTGTTGGGATCCCTGCTTGGGAAATACAAGCGGGCGGAAGTGACGCTTCCGGGCGGGTGCAATATCGGGAGCCGCCCGATGGATCTGCATATCAAGGGGTTCCGCGCCCTCGGCGCGCATGTGGAGATCCGCAACGGCGCGGTCGCGGCGGAGGCGGAGCGGCTGGTCGGCAGCCATATCTACCTGGATAAGGTGTCCGTCGGGGCGACGATCAATATCATGATGGCGGCGGCGATGGCGGAAGGGAAGACCACGATCGAAAACGCGGCGAAGGAGCCGCACGTCGTGGATGTGGCGAACTTCCTCAACAGCATGGGGGCGAACATCCGCGGCGCGGGGACGGACGTGATCCGCATCGTAGGAGTGGAGAAGCTCCACAAGACGGAATATTCCGTCATCCCGGATCAGATCGAGGCCGGGACGTTCATGTTCGCGGCGGCGGCCACGAAGGGCGACGTCATGGTGCGGAACGTCATCCCGAAGCATTTGGAGGCCACGACGGCGAAATTGCTGGAGGCTGGCTGCGAGGTGGAAGAATTTGACGACGCGGTGCGCGTCGTCGCGTCGAAGCCGCTGCGCCATATGCAGGTGACGACGCTGCCGTACCCGGGATTCCCCACGGATATGCAGCCGCAGATGTCGGTTCTTTTGGGAATTGCCGAAGGGACGAGTACGGTGACGGAGAGCATTTTCGAGAATCGGTTTAAATATGTGGACGAATTGGCGCGCATGGGAGCGGATATCAAAGTGGAGAGCAACATCGCCATCATCAGCGGTATAAAGAATTACGCGGGCGCGCGCGTCAGCGCGCCGGACCTGCGCGCAGGGGCCGCGCTCGTGATCGCGGGGCTTTCGGCAGAAGGCATCACGATCGTGGACGATATCCATTATATCCAGCGCGGGTACGAGGTATTCGAGGAGAAGCTAAAGGGGCTGGGCGCGCAGATCGAGAAGGTAAGCTCCGAAAAGGAGATCCAGAAGTTCCGGCTCAAGGTAAGCTAGCGCCTTCGGCGCGCAGGCCGGGAAGCCGGACGGCTGGTCGGCCGCAAAAAATTGAATAAAAAAACAGAAAAGCGGGAATGGTATTAAAAAAGCGCAGGATTTCAGTTTTGTGCGAAGGAGGAGACAGCATGTTATATCCAATTTTAACGCCATCCCGCTTTTTGGTCGATCTGAGCGGCGTGTGGGATTTTAAATTAGACAATGGCAGCGGATTTGCGGAAAAATGGCAGGAAAAGCCTCTGGAGAACGCCATGAGCATGCCGGTGCCGGCGTCGTATAACGACTTGAAGGAGGGGGAGGAGTTCCGGGATCATTATGGATGGGTATTTTACCAGAGGAAGATATCGCTGCCGCAGTACAACGGGCAGCGGCTGATGCTGCGCTGCGATGCAGTGACCCACCATGCGAAGGTGTATCTGGACGGGGCGATGCTCTGCGAGCATAAGGGCGGGTTCTTGCCGTTCGAGATGGAGATCACGGACAAGATGACGGCGGGGGAACACCTGCTGACGATCGCCGTTGACAACATGATCGACTATACGACGCTCCCGGTGGGCGGGAGGAGCGACCTGGAGGGGGATTGCGTGGGCGAAGGGAAGAAAAAGCCCCGGAACCGCCCAAATTTTGATTTTTTTAATTATTGCGGGATTACCCGCCCGGTGAAAATCTATACGACCCCGAAGGATTATGTAAAGGATATTACGCTCATTCCGGAGCTGAAAGGGAAGCACGCGGCGATTACTTATGAAGTGGAAACGGAGGGGAACGGCTCCTGCAGGATGGAGGTTTTTGACCGGGACGGGCGGAAAGTGGCGGAATCGAACGGCGAGAAGGGCGTGCTGACGATCCAGAACGCGACGCTCTGGCAGCCGAGGCAGCCGTATCTGTATGAAGTGAAAGTCACGTTCGGAACGGACGAGTACACGCTTCCCTACGGGGTGCGCACGGTGAAGGTGGATGGCGGCAGGTTCTTAATCAACGGCAGGCCGTTTTACTTCAAGGGCTACGGGAAGCACGAGGACACGTTCCCGCATGGCCGGGGGACGAACCTTCCGATGGACACGAAGGACATTTCCCTGATGAAATGGCAGGGCGCGAACAGTTTCCGCACCGGGCATTATCCGTACAGCGAGGAAATGATGCGCCTCTGCGACCGGGAGGGGATCGTGGTGATCGACGAGACGACGGCCGCCGGGATCAACCTGCAGCTTGGCGGCGTGCAGCCCGGTGGGGAGGCGGTCGCGACGTTCGATCCCAAGAACGGCGTGCAGACATTAGAGCATCACAAAGACGTCATACGCGACCTGATCGCTCGGGACAAGAACCACGCCTGCGTGGTGATGTGGAGCATCGCCAACGAGCCGGATTCCGGCGCGGAAGGGGCGTACGAGTATTTCAAGCCGCTGTTTGAGCTGGCAAAGGAGCTTGACCCGCAGAAGCGCCCATGCACGTTGGCAAGCGTGCAGATGGCGGATCCAGAAAAGGACTGCTCCGCGCAGCTAAGCGACGTCATCTGCCTGAACCGCTGCTACGGCTGGCACAGCGGGGATTCCGGCCTGGAACGGGCGGAGGCGGCGCTGCGCAGGGAGCTGGAGGCCTGGAAGAAGGTCGGGAAGCCCGTGGTATTTACGGAATACGGGGCGGACGCGGTGCCGGGAATGCACGATACGACGCCGACGAGGTACACGGAAGAATACCAGGTCGCATATTACGAGATGAACAATAAGATCTTTGACGAGTATGAACTCGTGGTAGGGGAACAGGTCTGGAATTTCGCGGATTTTGCGACGGGGCAGGGTCCCCTGTGCCTGCACGGCAATAAGAAGGGCGTTTTCACCCGCGACCGGAAGCCGAAGCTGGCGGCGCATTATCTGAAAGAGCGGTGGGGGAAGATCCCGGATTTTGAATATAAGGCGAGCGGGAAATGAAAAGGGGCTGCAGGATGCAGCCCCTAAATCTTTGTCAGATGATCTTGATGATCTCCCATTCCGGGAGATTGAGCATATCCACTACCGTGCCGTCGTCTAACTGGACCATCGGGCGCGTGAGGTGCTTGGTGTTGATCATAACGATGTTCGCGCTCTGCCCGTTGTTTAAAAGCACGCGGTTATTCTGGTACGTGGAAGCGATCCGGTTCAGGAATGTCAGGATATATTTGGGGCCGTAAAGCTGCAGCCCATCCTTCTCAAACATGCTGATCGCCTGGAACGGGCATAACGGCGAGCGGTAGGAACGCGCGGCCGTCATGGCGTCGTACACATCCGCGATGGCGATGATCTCCGCGAAATCGTCGATCTCGTCCGCCTTGAGCTTCTGCGGGTATCCGGAGCCGTCGGAGCGTTCGTGGTGCATCAGCGCTGCCTTCTTGATCCGTTCGTCGATCGGCAGGTCTTTTAAGATCTCATAGCCGAGCGTGGGATGCGACTGGATGAGCATGAACTCCTCGTCCGTGTATTTCTCGGGTTTATTCAGGATCTCGTCTGGGATGGACGTCTTCCCGATGTCGTGGAAGATGCCGCATAACGTCAGGATATCCCGATCCTCATCGGAGAAATGCATCCATTTCCCCATCATGCGGGCGATCAGCGCCACGTTTAAGCAGTGGGAATATACGCTGTCGTCGTCCAACCGCATATTGTGGATCTTGTCAAATAAATCTACCGTGGTCTTGCACATGGAGATCAGAGAGGAACATTCCTGCAGGACGCGCTGTGTGTCGATCGTCGCGTCGGGATGGTTCAGGATCTGGTCAAACACGTCCCGGATCACGGATGTCTTCTTGTTGTATTCAATCTGGTAATTGATGAATTCCGGCGTGGCCTTGACCTTCTGCGAATAAGAAGGGTTGGACGCGCGGCTTGGGTTCGGGGCGACTGTCTCCGGCATGGCCTTTGGCGCTGCCGCCGTTTGGGACGCCGCTTCCGCATCGGCGATGTTGGCAGAGTAGATCCCGTAAAAAGATAATCGGGCGATCAGGGCTGTCGTCAAGATGGTCCCGGCCTCTAACACGAGCTGTCCTTTGGTAGTGTAGACGGACTCGGCGACTTTCATGCCGGGTTTTAATTCCCTGATGGAGTATGTTTTCATTGGTAGCCCCCCTAATACTGATACGATCATGGCTTTTGATAAAAATTTACAGAATATTCAACTATAGTATAGGTTTAAAGAGCCGATTTGTCAAGAAGAAATGGCTTGACAGCGTAAAAAAAAGGGAGTATTGTATAGGCAGAAAGATTTGAAAATTCAATATTGTATTAATTTCTCTTATTCAGAGTGGTGGAGATACATAGGATCGGTGAAGCCACGGCAACCCCTCTACGGAAGGTGCCAACCTGAGCGAGCGAATCGAACAATAAGAGGATTTGATGATCTTTTAAAATTCAGGTCCGCTTAGCCAAGAGCGGATTTTTTTATTCCCGCGAGCAATGAGGAAAATAGCTATGTTTGCATGGATATTTGACGAATACCGCGAGGGCGCTGTGTGCCAGTGGCACACGTTCAGCGCCGACCGAAGCGGAGCGTAGACCAAATACCCCGCCCCTTGGGGCGCTGCAAGATTGATATCCCGTTGCTTGCAGCGGGGTCTTTGATTTACTTTTATTCATTCAAAGGAGGAAAAAGAGATGGAAAAACGGTTGTTTACGTCCGAGTCCGTGACAGAAGGGCATCCGGACAAATTGTGCGACGCGGTGTCCGACGCGATCCTGGACGCGCTGATGGAGCAGGATCCGATGAGCCGCGTGGCGTGCGAGACGGCGGCGTGCACGGGATTCGTGCTGGTGACGGGGGAGATCACGACGAAGGCGCATATTGACATTCCCCAGATCGTGAGGGACACGGTCAATGAGATCGGCTATGACGACGCGGCGACGGGTTTTGACGGGAACACCTGCGCGGTCATGGTCGCGCTGGACCAGCAGTCGGCCGATATCGCGATGGGCGTGGATAAGGCCCTGGAGGCGAAGGAGAACAAGATGTCCGAAGAAGAGCTGGAGGCGATCGGCGCGGGCGACCAGGGCATGATGTTCGGCTATGCGACCAATGAGACGCCGGAGCTGATGCCGTATCCGATCTCTCTGGCGCATAAGCTGGCGCTGCAGTTGACGAAGGTGCGTAAAGACGGCACGTTAAGCTACCTGCGCCCGGATGGGAAATCCCAGGTTTCCGTGGAATACGACGAGTCCGGCCATCCCAAGCGCTTAGAGGCCGTCGTGCTGTCCACCCAGCATGACCCGGAGGCGTCCCAGGAGCAGATCCATGCGGACATTAAGAAATATGTGTTCGATCCGGTCCTGCCGAAGGAGATGATCGACAAGGACACGAAGTTCTTCATCAACCCGACCGGGCGTTTCGTGATCGGCGGGCCGCAGGGGGACGCCGGGCTGACCGGGCGCAAGATCATCGTGGACACCTACGGCGGCTACGCGCGCCATGGCGGCGGCGCGTTTTCCGGGAAGGACTGCACGAAGGTAGACCGTTCCGCGGCGTACGCGGCGCGCTATGTCGCGAAGAATATCGTGGCGGCCGGGCTGGCGGAGAAATGCGAGATCCAGCTTTCCTACGCGATCGGCGTGGCGCAGCCGACGTCCGTCATGGCGGACACGTTCGGGACGGGGAAAGTCTCAGACGAGAAGCTGGTTGAGATCATCCGGGAGAATTTTGATCTGCGTCCGGCGGGGATCATCAAGATGCTGGATCTGCGCCGTCCGATCTACAAGCAGACCGCGGCGTATGGGCATTTTGGGCGCAGCGACCTGAACCTGCCGTGGGAAGCGACGGACAAAGCGGAAAGCTTAAAGAAGTATCTGTAAGAAATAGCGGCGGCCCCGCGCCGCCGCGCAAGGGGGTCGTATGAAGCTAAGGACCAGGCTGATCATCTCATTCTGCATTATCATATTCGTCCCGGTGCTGCTGGCGGGGGCCACGATGTGGGGCTTCGGGCAGTACCAGATCCGGGCGGCGCGCCAGATCTACGACCTGGGCGGGAACGCGTACGACTATTTTGCCAACGCGTTCCAGATGCTGAGCAGCTTTACCAAGGAGGATTATGGCAAATTAAAGAAGACGGCGCAGGAGACGCCGGAGAAGCTCGAAGACCGGGCTTATCTGGACAAAGCCAACCGAGCGCTGGCGAAAAAGTATTCCTACCTGATCGTCCGCAAGGGGGCCGTCTTGACTTACAACGGGAACCCCAAGGTGGACAGCTCCCTGGGGGAGCGGCTGCCGGAATATTCCGGGGAAGGGGGCATGGGCGCGGAGTCCGGCCTGTATCTGGAAGGGGAGAAACAGGCGCTGGTGAAGCAGATTGATTTTCGGTTCGCGGACGGCGGCAAGGGCAGCGTGTTCATCGTCACGGCGATGGAGCGCATCCTGCCGGAGATCAAGGGCGTCATGCTGGATCTGTTCATTTCCATCGTGCTGATCCTGGTTTTTACGGCGGGGATGCTGACCGTCTGGATCTACCAGGGGATCATAAATCCCATCCGCAAGCTGGAAGTGGCTGCGCAGAACATCAAGGCGGGCAACCTGGATTTTACGGTGGAGGCGGACGGCCGGGACGAGATCGGGGAGCTTTGCCAGAGTTTTGAGGAAATGCGCTGCCGCTTGAAGGAGTCGGCGGAGGAGAAGGTCGCCGGGGAACGGGAGAACCGGGTGCTGATCAGCAATATTTCCCATGACCTGAAGACGCCGATCACGGCCATCAAGGGATACGTGGAAGGGATCATGGACGGCGTGGCGGACACGCCGGAAAAGCGTGACAAATACATCCGGACGATCTATAATAAGGCGAACGAGATGGATACGCTGATCAATGAGCTTACGCTGTATTCCAACATTGACACCAACCGCATCCCGTACAATTTCAACCGCATCAACGTCTCGGATTATTTCGAGGACTGCGTGGAGGAGGTCGGCCTGGATCTGGAGGCCAAGAATATCCGGCTGTCGTATGAGAACGGCGTGCAGCAGGACGTGCTGATCATCGCGGATCCCGAGCAGCTTCGGCGCGTGATCAACAACATCATCGGCAACTCCGTGAAATACATGGATAAGGAGCAGGGGCGCATCAACATCCGCATCCGCGACGTCGGGGATTTCATCCAGGTGGAGATTGAGGACAACGGCAAGGGGATCGCGGGGAAGGATCTGCCGTACATCTTCGACCGTTTTTACCGGACGGACGCCTCGCGCAATTCCGCGACCGGGGGCAGCGGGATCGGGCTGTCCATCGTGAAGAAGATCATCGAGGATCATGGCGGGCGGATCTGGGCGAACAGCCGGGAAGGAAACGGGACGATCATGTATTTTGTGATCCGGAAGTACCAGGAGGTAATAAATTGAGCAAGGTTTTGATCATTGAGGACGAAGTGGCGATCGCGGATCTGGAGAAAGATTACTTAGAACTCAGCGGTTTTAACGTGGAGATTGAAAACGACGGGAACCGGGGGCTTGCGCGCGCGCTGAACGAGGAATTTGACATCTACATCCTGGATCTGATGCTGCCCGGGACGGATGGGTTTGAGATCTGCAAGAAGATCCGGGAGAACAAGAACGCGCCGATCCTGATGGTGTCCGCGAAGAAGGACGACATCGACAAGATCCGCGGGCTTGGGCTGGGGGCGGACGATTATATCACGAAGCCGTTTTCGCCGAGCGAGCTGGTCGCCCGCGTCAAGGCGCATCTTTCGCGCTACGAGCGTCTGATCAACAGCAATATGCAGGAGAATGACGTGATCGAGCTGCGCGGCTTGAAGATCGACAAGACGGCGCGGCGCGTGTGGGTGAACGAGGAAGAGAAGCAGTTTACGACGAAAGAATTTGACTTGCTCTGCTTCCTTGCGCAGAATCCCAACCGGGTATTCTCCAAAGAGGAACTGTTCCGGCAGATCTGGGCGCTGGAATCCGTCGGGGACATCGCGACGGTCACGGTGCATATCAAGAAGATCCGCGAGAAGATCGAGTACAATACGGCCAAGCCGCAGTACATCGAGACGATCTGGGGCGTGGGCTACCGATTCAAGGTGTGAGCGTGAGGAATATGGAAGAGGCTTGGCGCGCGGGAACGGCGCGCCGCCCCTGGAAATGAGGGGACATGGAGACAGTCGTTTTATATGAGGATGAGGAAGTCGTGGTCTGCCATAAGCCGCCGGGCGTCCCGGTGCAGACGGCGAACGCCCTGCGTCAGGACATGGTGAGCATCTTAAAGAACCGCTTTGCGGAAAAAGGGGAGCGGACGGAACTTTACGTCGTCCACCGCCTGGACCAGCCCGTGGAGGGCGTGATGGCATTCGCCCGGACGAAGCACGCGGCGTCGTCGTTAAGCCGCCAGGTGCGGGAAGGGGGCGTGGGGAAACGCTACCTTGCGCTGACGGAAGGGGAATGGGAAGCGCCGGAAGGGGTTCTGGAGGATTTCCTGCTGCGCGACGGGCGGGCAAACGCGTCGCGCGTCGTGCCGGAAGGCACGGCAGGCGCGAAACGCGCGCGGCTCTTTTATAAGGTAGAAAAAATTGTAGACGCGCCAAATGGGCAGGGGAAAGAAAGCCTGCTGGACGTCCGGCTGGAAACGGGCCGCCACCATCAGATCCGCGTGCAGACAGCGCACGCGGGCCATCCGATCGTGGGGGATGGGAAATACGGCACGGGCGGTGCGGAAAGATCCCGGGGGCTTGCGCTCTGCTCCGTCGAGATCCGGTTCGCCCATCCGGCCACGGGGCGGGCTTGCGTATTTCGCGTGGAGCCAAAAGGGCGGTGGATTTAAGACCCGCGGGAATAAAAATAGGAAAATGGCGCATACTGCTCTCATGAAGGATGATGTGAGAGAAAGTGTGCGGAATATAGGAAAAACAATAGGGATTGCCCTGGCGGTCTATGTCGGCATACGCTGGCTTCTTCCGCTGGCGGCGCCCTTTTTTGCTGCCGCGGTCCTGGCGAAATTCTTAAACCCGGCGATCACCGTGCTGGAGCGGCGGCTCCGCCTGCGGCGGAACTTGTGCGCGTCCGTGCTGATCGGAATTTTCCTGCTTTTGATCGGGACGGCGCTCTTTTTCTTTTTACGGGCGTTTTTCGGGCAGGTAAGATATGTCCTCGCCAATCTGGGGGAGTATCAGAGCCAGGCGGCGGATTTCTGGCATGAATGCTGCTGCCGGGTGGAAAATGTCACGGGGATCAAGGCGAAGCTCATCGAAGGGAGCTTCGAGGCGCAGATGCCGAATATGTTAAAGCGGGCGGAGGAAAACTTCCTCCCGGCCGTCATGGGCGGCACGGTTTCTTATGCCAAGAATCTTTTCGCCGGGATCGGGATCTGCTTTGTGGCGGTCGTCAGCACGATACTCGTCATAAAAGATTACCAGAAGATCCGTTCCGGCTTAGAGCAGCGCCCGGTGGGGAGGCTCGCGCTCCAGGTTTGCCGCAGGACGTACGAAGCCGGAGGGGCCTATATCCGGTCCCAGGCCATTATCCTGGCGGCTGTCGCCGCGGTCTGCGTGCTGGGGCTGTATCTGTCGGGCAATAAATACGCGCTGCTCGCGGGCTGCGGGATCGGGATCTGCGACGCGATGCCGTTTTTGGGGACGGGGACAGTGTTCGTGCCATGGGCGGTCTTGGAGATGATGCAGGGAAAGTATATGCTTGCGGCCGTCTACGCCTTCCTCTATACGGTCTGCAGCCTGATCCGGGAGATCCTGGAGCCGAAGCTGCTCGGGGACAGGCTGGGGATGCACCCGCTGGCGGTCGTCGCCAGCATTTATGTGGGGCTGGGGGCGTACGGGCTGTGGGGATTCCTGCTCGGGCCGCTTTCCTATATCCTGATCCGGGAAATCTACTTGACAATCTGAGAAACTTGTCATAGAATAACAACCATGCGGCAGGTCGGGCTTTTAGGCGCGCGGATGTGAGCGCGCCGGAAGGCGGCGGGCGGCCCGGCCGGGATTCGGAACTGCCGCCGCGTGGAAGTTTGGAAAAGATTCTCAAAGATAGGAAGGCGCTAAGATGGCGAAGGATAAAAAATTAGTAGAGGCCATCACATCTATGGATACGGATTTTGCCCAGTGGTATACGGATGTGGTGAAGAAAGCGGAGTTGATCGATTATTCCAGCATAAAAGGCTGCATGGTGATAAAGCCGGCGGGGTATGCCATATGGGAGAACATCCAGCACGAGCTGGACAGGCGCTTTAAGGAGACCGGGGTGGAGAACGTCTATATGCCGATGTTCATTCCGGAGAGCCTGCTCCAGAAGGAAAAGGACCATGTGGAAGGCTTCGCGCCGGAAGTGGCGTGGGTAACGCAGGGCGGGCTTAGTCCTCTGCAGGAGAGGCTGTGCGTAAGGCCGACGTCCGAGACGCTGTTTTGTGATTTTTACGCAAATGACATCCAGTCGTACCGCGACCTGCCCAAGTGTTACAACCAGTGGTGTTCCGTCGTCCGCTGGGAGAAGGAGACGCGCCCGTTTTTACGTTCCCGCGAGTTCCTGTGGCAGGAAGGGCATACGGCCCATGCGACGGCGGAGGAAGCGGAAGAGCGGACGATCCAGATGCTGAACGTATATGCCGACTTTTGCGAGGAGGTATTGGCGATCCCGGTCATCCGGGGGCGCAAGACGGAAAAGGAAAAATTTGCGGGCGCGGAAGCGACCTATACCATCGAGGCGCTGATGCATGACGGGAAGGCGCTGCAGTCCGGCACGAGCCACAATTTCGGCGACGGCTTCGCGAAGGCGTTCAACATCCAGTATACAGACAAGGACAATAAGCTGCAGTACGTCCATCAGACGTCCTGGGGCATGACGACCCGCCTGATCGGGGCGATCATCATGGTGCATGGGGATGATTCCGGCCTGGTGCTGCCTCCGGCGATCGCGCCGACCCAGGTGATGGTGATCCCGATCCAGCAGCGCAAGGACGGCGTGCTGGAAGAAGCGGAGAAACTGCGGGAAGCCCTGGGGAAGGCGGGCCTGCGGGTCAAGATGGACGACAGCGAGAAAAGCCCGGGCTGGAAGTTCTCGGAACAGGAGATGCGCGGCATCCCGATCCGCGTGGAGTTAGGGCCGAAGGATATCGAGGCCGGGAAATGTGTGCTGGTGCGCCGGGACACCCGGGAAAAGACGGAGTGCGCGCTTGCGGACGCTCCGGCTGCTGCGGCAAGCCTCTTAGAAGCCATCCAGAAAGATATGTTCGAGCGCGCGAAAGCGCATCGGGATTCCCATATCACAGACGTGAAGACGTACGAAATGTTCAAGGATGCGGTAGAGAACAAGCCGGGATTCATCCGCGCCATGTGGTGCGGGGACGTCGCGTGCGAGGACCGGATCAAGGAAGACACCACGGCGACGGCGCGCTGTATGCCGCTGAAAGAGGAAGAAGCGATTTCCGACGTATGCGTATGCTGCGGGAAGCCGGCGCATAAGCTGGTATACTGGGGCAAGGCGTATTGACAGGGTTGATAGGATAGAGAATAGATCATTGCAAGTATCGTATATGGGGCGCGGAAGATAGACGCCCGCGCCGTCATGGCGTTCGATTTGGCCCATAAAAAGCAAAGATGGGCCTCCCACTATAAGAAAAGGCTGCACCGACATTCTTCGTTCGATGCAGCCTTTTAAAATATGCTGTCCATGGGCCCAGCCCTCTCTTTCTTTTAATTTGTAACATCCGTGGTTTTATGTATTGTCCATGGGCCTTTCCCTCGCTTTTCTTCAATTTGCCTGATGTCACGTTTTGAATATGCTGTCCATGGGTCTATACCTCGTTCTTTCTGAAACCTTCCTCTTTTCCTGGAACTTTCGCTACCTCTGAATATAAATGGGATGTATCCATATCTGAACGTTTCCGCTGGATATCATGCGCTTTTCTTTTGATTCTGGTTCAGGGCTTCCGATGAAAAATCAGTCAGTCTCTTAAATCAAGCGCGTCCGTCTGCTCCCTTTTGAAAAGCCGCTGCCTGAAAACGCTTCCGCCCGCCCCCAAGCTCCTGCCTTCGACAACTTTTTGCATCTGCCCATCTTCCCATTCCGAAAATGTGAGGTCGGATGATATCACGCTGGTAAAAGTAAAGCTGGCAACTGAAAGTCCGATTTCTGATCTTGCCTTGCGTAGATAAGAACCTTATCACAATTTCCCATTCCGAAGATCCTGCCTTTGATGCAACGAGCTTCAAACTGCTCCGTCCTGGCGGCCTGGCCTCCGCTTTCCCTGCAATGCCTTATCCCGGGGAACTTAACTCCTGCCCCTTGCTCCTCTTCCAATGCGACCCTTACGCGCTGTGTCGTGATCGCGTCTGAAGAGGGGGATGATCTGCTGCTTCGGTGGACCGTACCTCTCTTTCTTAGATTATAGGGTAATTCACGTCTTTTTCAATGGACCGTACCTCCTGTTCTGTAAGATTTGTTTCTTTTGTTTTGTTGAATTTATTATATCTGATAAAAACGGATATGTCAACAATTATTTTCAAAAATCTATATTAAAGCTACTTATAAACGAGAAACTGTTTATAAGAATCAGAAAATTCAAACAATTTAAGGCGGCAGGGGAGGGAGCGGGGGTCACAAAAAGTTCATAAATCGTTCATGGGAATAAGTGTTGTTTCTGCGCATGAAAAATGATATAATAAAAAAGTCGTTTGGCTGTTTTGCGAGTCTTGAAAGATCTTGAAGGAGAACGAGAACGGCAGACAGGAAAAAGGAAACGGACAGAAGGGCCGGCGCGGCAGCGGATGCCGGCTGGAGAAAATAGGAGCATTTTATATGAGCATTGTAAGTAAAGTATTCGGGACGCATAGCGAGCGGGAGCTGAAGCGGATCAAGCCCATCGTGGATCAGATCGAGGGATACCGCCCCGCTATGATGGAGCTGTCAGATGAAGAATTAAGGGGGAGGACGAAGGAATTTAAGAAGAGGCTGGAAGACGGCGAGACGTTGGACCAGATCCTCCCGGAAGCATATGCGACAGTGCGCGAGGCGGCCAGGCGCGCGCTCGGGATGGAGCATTACCGCGTGCAGTTGATCGGCGGGATCATCCTTCACCAGGGGCGCATTTCGGAAATGAAGACAGGGGAGGGCAAGACGCTCGTCTCCACGCTTCCCGCTTATTTGAACGCGCTGGAAGGGAAAGGCGTCCATATCGTCACGGTCAACGATTACCTGGCGAAGCGCGATGCGGAATGGATGGGCAAAGTGCATGAGTTCCTGGGGCTGACGGTAGGCGTCGTGCTGAATTCCATGGACAATGACGAGCGGCGCAAGGCGTACGCCTGCGATATCACCTATGTGACGAACAACGAGCTTGGGTTCGACTACCTGCGCGATAATATGGTGATCTATAAGGAACAGCTCGTGCAGCGCGATTTGAATTACGCCATCATCGACGAGGTGGACTCGGTTCTGATCGACGAGGCGCGGACGCCGCTCATCATTTCCGGGCAGAGCGGGAAATCCACCAGCCTGTACGAGGCCTGCGACATCCTTGCGCGGCAGATGGTGCGCGGGGAGGATATGCCGGAGTTTTCCAAGATGGACGCGATCATGGGCGTGGAGCAGGAAGAGACGGGCGATTTTATCGTCAATGAGAAGGATAAGGTCGTGAACCTGACGGAAGAAGGCGTGCGCAAAGCGGAGAAGTTCTTCCATATTGAGAACCTTGCGGACGCGGACAACTTAGAGATCCAGCACAATATCATCCTTGCGCTGCGCGCGCACAACCTGATGTTCCGCGACCAGGATTATGTGGTGCAGGACGATAAGGTCCTGATCGTAGATGAGTTTACCGGGCGCATCATGCCGGGGCGGCGTTATTCGGACGGGCTGCACCAGGCGATCGAGGCGAAGGAGCATGTGAAGGTGAAACGTGAGAGCAAGACGCTCGCGACCATCACGTTCCAGAATTTCTTCAATAAATATCAGAAGAAATCCGGCATGACGGGGACGGCCCTGACAGAGGAGAAGGAGTTCCGCGACATCTACGGCATGGACGTCATCGAGATTCCGACGAATAAGCCGGTCATCCGCGAGGATCTGCAGGATGCAGTATATAAGACGAAGAAGGAAAAGTTCCACGCGGTAGTGGAGGAGATCGAGAAGGCGCATGCGAAAGGGCAGCCTGTCCTGGTCGGCACGATCACGATCGAGACTTCCGAGCTGGTGAGCGGCCTGCTGAAAAAGCGCGGCATCCCGCATAAGGTCCTGAATGCGAAGTTCCATGAGATGGAGGCGGAGATCGTGGCGGAAGCCGGGCAGCATGGGGCGGTCACGATCGCGACGAACATGGCGGGCCGCGGCACGGATATCAAGCTGGACGAGGACGCCAAGGCGGCCGGGGGCTTAAAGATCATCGGCACGGAGCGCCATGAGGCGCGGCGTATCGACAACCAGCTCCGCGGGCGATCCGGGCGGCAGGGCGATCCGGGCGAATCGCAGTTCTTCATTTCGCTGGAGGATGACCTGATGCGCCTGTTCGGCTCAGAGCGGCTGATGAATATGTTCAACGCGCTGGGCGTTCCGGAGAACGAGCAGATCCAGCATAAGATGCTTACGAGCGCGATCGAGAAGGCGCAGATGAAGATAGAGAGCAACAACTTTGGGATCCGTAAGAACCTCCTCGAATACGACCAGGTCATGAACGACCAGAGGGAGATCATTTATGCGGAACGCCGCCGCGTGCTGGACGGGGAGAGCATGCGCGACGTCGTTTACAAGATGATCACGGATCGGGTGGAAAGCACGGTGGATACCTGCATTTCCGCGGATCAGGAAAGCAAGGATTGGGACTTGAATGAGCTGAACCAGCTTTTGATCCCGATCGTCCCGGTGAAGCCGATCGCGAAGGAAGACGTGGAAGGCATCCAGGCGAACGAGCTGAAGCACCGCTTGAAGGAACAGGCGGTCAAGCTCTATGAGATGAAGGAAGCGGAATTTCCGGAGCCGGAAGCGGTGCGTGAGTTGGAGCGCGTCGTTCTGCTCAAGGCGATCGACCGGAAATGGATGGATCATATCGACGACATGGATCAGCTGCGCCAGGGCATCGGGCTGCAGGCATACGGACAGCGCGACCCGTTGGTAGAGTATAAGATGAGCGGGTTTGACATGTTCGACAACATGATCGCTAATATCCAGGAAGACGTGGTGCGTCTTTTGTTCCATGTGCGGATCGAGCAGAAGGTAGAGCGCGAGCAGGTCGCGAAGGTGACAGGGACGAACCGCGACGAATCGGCGAAGAAAGGGCCGAAGCGGAGGGAATCCGCCAAGGTGTACCCGAACGACCCGTGTCCATGCGGGAGTGGGAAGAAATACAAATATTGCTGCGGGCGGAAATGACGCGTGGCGGGGCCGGGATATTTTCCCGGCCTTAACTGTTACAATCCGGGTAACAGTTCAGCCCAGGACTTTGCGCTTGCTGCAAAGTCCGTAAGAACGTATAAATTTGTAATAGTTAAGCCCAGGGCTTTGCACTTGCTGCAAAGTCCGTAAGAACGTGTAAATTTGTAATAGTTAAGCCCAGGACTTTGCACTTGCTGCAAAGTCCGTAAGAACGTATAAATTTTGCCGGGTGGGAAGCCGAAAAAAATCCTTGCTTTTTTTGTGCACGAGTGGTATAATACTACCCGGACACTTTTGGAGCAGGGCATTTTTGCGCGCAAAATTGCCGAAAATCAGGCCGTCAGGCAGCAAGAAAGGAGGGATCGACGTGAAGGTAAGGTCATCCGTAAAGCCTATTTGCGAGAAATGCAAGATCATCAAGAGAAAAGGGCGGATCCGGGTAATCTGTGAGAACCCGAAGCACAAACAGCGCCAGGGCTAAGGAGTCTTTGCTGTTTGGGAGGATCGAGAGCGGCTGTAGCAAGGGACGTCCCTTGCTATTTAAGATAGGCAGTATGTACGGCTGTTCCGGTTTTTGGGTACCGGGAGATTCGGAAAAAGCGTACAGGAGAATAAGCAGAGGACAAGGGTATGCACACATTTCAGGGCGCGCAACCGCAGCTGCATATGTTTGCCCTTCGTGCGCAAGGAGGATCTTGTTGCGGATCCGCCTGGGACAAATTTTTATGGAGGTGTAGAGTACACATGGCTCGTATCGCAGGGATAGATTTACCAAGGGAAAAGCGTGTTGAGATAGGATTGACGTATATTTACGGGATCGGCAGGTCGAGTTCCAACCGTATTTTAAAGGAAGCAAATGTGAATCCGGATACCCGCGTCCGGGATCTGACGGATGAAGAGGTGAAAAGGATCAGCGAGGTGATCGAGGCGACTCAGATGGTGGAAGGCGATTTGAGAAGGGAAGTCGCGCTGAACATCAAGCGCCTGCAGGAGATCGGGTGCTATCGCGGCATCCGCCACAGGAAGGGGCTTCCGGTGCGCGGGCAGAACACGAAGACGAACGCCAGGACGAGGAAAGGCCCGAAGAGGACCGTCGCGAACAAGAAGAAATAACCATCCGCAGCCTGGCGGCGGGATGGCGGGGCAGCCGCCTTTGTAACAGGATGCGGCCACGGCTTTTTCAGGCCGCGTCAGGACGACATATTAATAGAAGAAAGTAGGTTAGTTTAGAATGGCGAAGAACACTGTAAAAAAAGTGACAAAAAAGCGCGTAAAGAAAAACGTTGAACGTGGACAGGCGCATATTCAGTCATCATTTAACAATACGATCGTAACGATCACGGATACTGAAGGAAATGCTTTATCATGGGCAAGCGCCGGCGGTCTTGGCTTTAGAGGTTCAAGGAAATCTACTCCGTATGCCGCGCAGATGGCGGCAGAGACTGCGACAAAGGCAGCCCTGGTGCATGGGTTGAAGACAGTGGACGTTATGGTAAAGGGGCCGGGGTCCGGAAGGGAAGCGGCGATCCGCGCGCTTCAGGCATGCGGCCTTGAAGTGACGAGCATCAAAGACGTTACCGCGGTACCGCACAACGGATGCCGTCCGCCCAAACGTAGAAGAGTTTAATCAGGAGGTATGTTAAGATGGCGATAAATAGAGTTCCGGTCCTTAAAAGATGCAGGTCCCTTGGTTTGGACCCGGTATATTTGGGTATTGACAAGAAGTCCAAGAGGCAGTTGAAGCGGACAAACCGGAAGGTGTCCGAATACGGGCTTCAGTTGAAGGAAAAGCAGAAGGCGAAATTTATCTACGGCGTTTTGGAGAAGCCGTTCCACAATTATTACCTGAAAGCGGACAGGATGAAAGGGATGACGGGTGAGAACCTGATGGTCCTCTTAGAGCGCAGGCTGGACAACGTCATATTCCGCTTGGGGTTCGCGAGGACGCGGAAAGAGGCGAGGCAGATCGTGGGGCACAGGCACATCCTGGTCAACGGGAAGTTGGTGCAGATCCCGTCTTACCTGGTAAAAGCCGGGGACACGATCGAAGTAAAGGAAAAGTCCAAGGGCTTGCAGCGGTACAAGGAGATTCTTGAGGTGACTTCCGGAAGGTTAGTGCCGGAGTGGTTAGAATCCGACCAGGAGAACTTAAAAGGCACGATCAAGGAATTGCCGTCCAGGGAAGCGATCGATGTCCCGGTGGATGAGATGCTGATTGTCGAGTTATATTCCAAGTAATCAAGTAACGAGCAACGTATCCGAAAAGGAGGGACTTTGTAGTGTTCGATTTTGAAAAACCAAGAATTGAGATCGCACAGATTTCGGAAGACAAAAAATATGGCCGATTTATTGTAGAACCGCTGGAAAGAGGCTACGGCACTACGCTTGGCAATTCCCTGAGAAGAATCATGCTTTCTTCGCTGCCGGGTGCGGCGGTCAGCCAGGTAAAGATTGAAAGCGTCCTGCACGAATTCAGCTCGATTCCAGGCGTGAAGGAAGATGTGACTGAGATCATCATGAACATCAAGAATCTGGCATTGAGAAACACCAGCCCGACGAACGAGTCTAAAGTTGCTTATATTGAATTTGAAGGTGAAGGAGTAGTTACGGCAGCAGATATCCAGGTCGACCCGGATATCGAGGTGATGAACCCCGATCTGGTCATTGCCCATTTGAACGGGGGGACGGATTCCCGCCTGTACATGGAGCTGACGATCACGAAGGGCCGGGGATACGTGAGCGCGGATAAGAACAAGAGCGAGGATGTGCCGATCGGCGTGATCGCGATCGACTCCATCTATACGCCTGTGGAACGCGTGAACCTCACGGTGGAGAATACGCGCGTGGGGCAGATCACGGATTATGACAAGCTTACCCTTGACGTCTACACGAACGGCACGTTAGAGCCGGATGAGGCGGTCAGCCTGGCGGCGAAGGTGTTGAGCGAGCATCTGAATCTGTTCATCGATTTATCGGAAAACGCGAAGACTGCCGAGATCATGATCGAGAAAGAGGACAATGCGAAAGAAAAAGTCCTGGAAATGAACATTGACGAATTGGAATTATCCGTCCGTTCTTACAACTGCTTGAAGCGGGCAGGCATCAATACCGTGGAAGAGCTGACGAACCGGACGCCGGAGGATATGATGAAGGTTCGGAACCTTGGGCGCAAGTCGCTGGAAGAAGTATTGGGCAAGCTCAAGGAGCTGGGGCTGCAATTGAACCCGGGCGAGGAATAAGAAAATAGGAAATAAGAAAGAAAAGCGGCAGGGCTTGTAAGGCCAAAAGGCGAAGCCTTGTATGCCGTCCGGCAGGATGGCATTGCCTCCGTTAAGGGGTACAGACGCGAAAATACGCTATTTGGCAAGTAAGGCCAAAAGGCATTGCCGGATAGCCCAGACATGGAGGATTGAAAAATGGCAGGTTATCGGAAATTAGGAAGGACGTCGGATCAGAGGAAGGCTTTGATCCGGAATCAGGTGACGGCGCTGCTGTACAACGGCAAGATCGTCACGACGGAAGCGAAGGCAAAGGAAGTCCGCAAAGTGGCGGAAGGCCTGATCGCAATGGCAGTACGGGAAAAGGACAACTATGAGGAAGTCACGGTGAAGGCGAAAGTCGCCCGCAAGGATAAGGACGGAAAGCGCATCAAGGAAGTCGTGAACGGCAAGAAGGTTTCCCTGTACGATGAGGTTGAGAAGACGATCAAGAAGGATCTCCCTTCCCGCCTTCACGCAAGGCATCAGATGAACAGGGTGCTGTATCCTGTAAAGTATGTGCCGACGGAGAACGCGGGGAGAAAGAAGAATACGAAAATGGTTGACGTCGCGAACAAGCTGTTCGACGAGATTGCTCCAAAGTATGTAGGTCGGAACGGTGGTTACACCAGGATTGTAAAACTGGGACAGCGGAAGGGCGACGGCGCGTTGGAAGTGCTTCTTGAGCTGGTATAGGAAAAAAGCGGGCGCGGATGCGTGAAAGCCGCGGGCGGTCAGCCTGCGGGGAAAAGAAAGAAGGGCCGTCGGCCGGAAGGGATTTGGGAATGGATTCCTTGCGGCCGTCGGCTTTTTTTCGCGGCCGCGCCCGCTGTGGGAACGCGCTTTCCGCGTTCTTTGGCGCCATCGGAACTCCCGTCGGGCAGCCTATGGCATGGATTTCCGATTTTTCCAATTTTTAATAGCGAAAAATATGTAAAATAAGAACAGAAAGCAATGCAATGGGGCAAGGCGGAATACGGCGAAAGCCGTAGGACCTTGCCCCATTTTTTCGACAGGAGGGCAGGAAGATGGATGCAAGGATCAAAGAACACCCCATCTTGGGGGAGCCAAAAAAAGGAAGGCTTGTGAAATTTACGTATAACGGCACGGAAGTGGAGGGTTACGAAGGGGAGCCGATCGCCGCGGCGTTAAAGGCGGCGGGGCTGATGGTCCACCGCTATACGAAAAAGGGGCATAAGCCCCGGGGCATATTTTGCGCGATCGGGCGCTGCACGGACTGCGTGATGGTAGTCGATGGGAAGCCGAATATCAGGACGTGCGTGACGCCGCTGGCGGAAGGCATGAAAGTCCAGACGCAGTACGGCGTGTCGGCGGAGCCGTTGTAACAGTTCGGCCTTCGGCTTTAGGTAAGAAAGGAAAAAGGAGCGTACAAAGATGAAACGATATGATTTGATCGTAGTCGGCGCGGGGCCGTCCGGCCTGTCGGCGGCGATAGAAGCAGCGAAAAGGGGCCTGGGCGTAGTCGTTTTCGATGAGAACGAAAAGCCGGGCGGGCAGTTATTCAAGCAGATCCATAAGTTTTTTGGCTCAAAGGAGCATAAGGCGAAGATCCGGGGCTTTGTGATCGGGGAGCAGCTATTGAAGGAGGCGGATGAGGCCGGGGTGGAAGTCGTGCTGAACGCGACAGTCATCGGCCTGTATCAGGAAAAGGAGGTCGTCGTCCGGATCGGGGAAGAGATCCGGCGCATGAAGGGCGACGCCATTATCATCGCGACGGGCGCGGCGGAAAATATGGTGACGTTCGAGGGCTGGACGCTCCCGGGCGTGATCGGCGCGGGCGCGGCGCAGACAATGATGAACCTGCACGGCGTCCGGCCCGGGAAAAAGATCCTGATGCTCGGCTCGGGGAACGTCGGGCTGGTCGTCAGCTTCCAGTTGCTGCAGTGCGGCTGCGAGGTGGTCGCGCTGGTGGACGCCGCGCCCAAGATCGGCGGATACGGCGTGCATGCGGCGAAAGTGGCGCGGACCGGAGTGCCGTTCTACCTTTCCCATACGATCGTGAAGGCGGAGGGCGACGAATGCGTGACGGGCGTCACAATTGCGGAGATCGACGACAAGTTCCAGTTCATTCCCGGGACGGAAAAGCATTTTGACGTGGATACCATCTGCCTGGCAGTCGGGCTGTCTCCGATGTCCCAGCTTCTGAAGATGGCGGGCTGCAAGATGGAGGACAATCCGAGGCGCGGCGGGCAGGCTCCGATCTGTGACGGATACGGCAGGACGTCGGTCGACGGGATCTTTGCCGTCGGGGACGTGTCCGGGATCGAGGAGGCAAGCTCCGCGATGATAGAGGGCCGGATGGCGGGGATCGCCGCGGCGGAGTATCTGGGATATATCGGGAAAGAGGAGATGGAAGAGAGCTTAAAGTCGCTGGATCAGGCGTTAGACGGGCTTCGCCAGGGAATGTTCGCCCCGAAGAATCGAGGGAAGAACATTGAAAAGACTGAGGAGGGGATTCCGGTCTCTGCGAGCCTGTTAAAGCGCGGGTTCGTGGCGGAAGACGAGATCGGGCGTTTCCCGGGCGTCACACGTAAGTCCGGCGTGCATCCGGTCATGGAATGTACGCAGAATATCCCGTGCAACCCCTGCCAGGACGCCTGCCCGAAAAACTGCATCCGGATCGGCGAGAAGATCACGTCGCTCCCCGTGGTGGACGAGTCGGCCACTTGTATTGGCTGCGGGATGTGCGTGGCCTCCTGCTCCGGCCAGGCGATCTTTTTGGTGGATGAGGGATATGGGGAAGGCTGCGCGAGCGTTACGATCCCCTATGAATTTTTGCCGCTCCCAGAGGTGGGGCAGAAAGGCGTCGCCCTGGGCAGGGACGGGAAGGAAGTCTGCAAGGCGGAAGTCGTTTCCGTGAAGAGCATTCCGGCGTTTGACAAGACGAATCTGCTGACGATCAAGGTCCCGCGCGAATATGGGATGAAGGCAAGGTTTTTCAAGAAGGAGGTATCATGATGGGCCAGGTAAACGACAGGTCAAGGGATATCGGGGCGTTTGTGGAGGCTCCGGACGACGATATGGTGATCTGCAGGTGCGAGGAGATCACGAAGGGGGAGATCCGCAGGGCGGTCCATGACGGGATGTTTACCCTGACGGAGGTCCGCCGTTACCTGCGCACCGGAATGGGGCTTTGCCAGGGGCAGACCTGCGCGAAGCTCGTAAAGGGGATCGTGGCGAGGGAGCTTGGCGTGTCCCCGGCGGAATTGGAGCCTGCCACGTCAAGGGCGCCGATGCGCCCGATCGAGATGCGGGTTTTTGCAAATGAAGCGAAGGAGGGCGAGTAAATGGGCAATTGTGCGGATGTGGTAATCGTTGGCGGGGGGATCATCGGCTGCTCGACAGCGTATTATCTGGCAAAACAAGGCGTGAGCGTCATTGTCTTAGAGGGGAGCGACCACATCGGGAACGGCGGGTCGTCGCGGAACGGCGGCGGCGTCCGGCAGTCCGGCCGCGATCCGAGGGAGCTGCCGCTCGCCATGTTCGGGATAAAGAATTTTTGGCCGACGCTGTCGGAGGAGCTGGAGGTGGATTGCGAGTACCACCAGGACGGCAATCTGCGCCTGGGGAAAACGGAGAAGCATAAGGAGATCCTGGAAGGGCTGACGAGCCGCGCGGCCGCCGTGGGCCTGGACGTCCGGATGATCGACGGGGACGAGGTGCGCAGGATCAACCCGTATTTGTCGAAGGAAGTGACGTGCGCGAGCTGGTGCCCAACGGACGGCCATGCGAACCCGCTGGCGACGACGCTCGGCTTTTACAAAATGGCAAGGCGGATGGGCGCGCGCTTTATCACCGGGGAAAAGGTGGCGGGATTAAAGAAGGTGAAGGGGAGCGTACGGAAAGTGATCACGGAGCAGAATACATACGAAGGGGAGACGGTCGTGCTGGCGGCCGGGCTTGCGAGCCGGAAACTCGCGGCCACGGTCGGGATTGACGTCCCCATGCAGCCCGTGATGCTGGAAGCCCTCGTCACGGAGGCGGAACCGCATATGTTCGATCAGATGCTGGGGACGGCGGAAGCCGATTTCTACGGGCATCAGACGAAGCACGGCTCTTTTGTGTTCGGCGGGTCCTCCGGCCTGGAAGGGTTTACGAAGGACGATACCGCGCTGCAGGCGAATTACAGCTTGACGGCGCCCTGCATCTGCCGCGGCATCATGAAATATTTCCCGGATCTGGCGGACGCGAAGATCGTCCGTACCTGGGCGGGATGGATGGATAAGTGCGCGGACGGCGTGCCTGTGCTGGGGCGCGCGGAAGAGACGCCCGGCCTCGTGCTTGCCTGCGGGTTCAGCGGCCACGGGTTCGGCATCGCCCCGGTGGTCGGGAACCAGCTCGCGGAGCTGGTTGTGACGGGGAAGACGCAGGTGGATATCAGCGCTCTGCGTTACGATCGGTTCCGGGCGAAGATCTGACGCGCGCCTATTGCGGCAGTTTGGCCCGTGGGGCACGAAGATTCAGCCGGGAGGGAATCCGCAAGGCAAAACTGCCACGGCCCGGATCTCGCGCCAGGATTTGCGGGCGGGCCTTGACGCGGCAGGCAGGGACGAAGGAACGCTGCAGAATGGGAAGAGTGGAGCATGCTTTGGAAGAAGGACAGATTGAGGCCGACGCAGCCGTATTTCGTATTGGCTGCCGAAGAATTTTTGCAGGAGATATACTTAGAACAGGGGATTTCCCATTTTTACAATATCCGGACGCAGGGCGGGAGGAGCGTGCGCGTCGTCCCGGACGGCTGCATCGACCTGACGTTTGAGTACGGCGGGGACGGCGCGCTGCTGGCTGCCTTTGCGTCCGGCACGGTGCTTGCGTGCCAGGAGATCGCATGGACGGGACAGGAGATCTTTGGCGTGCGCTTCCTGCCGGGCTTCCATCCGGAGGGGCTGAACGTGCGCATGAAAGACTTGCTGGGGGAAAAGCTGCCGCTTTCGGAAGTCTGGAAAGACGGGGAGCTGCTCGCGGCGATGGACGGGGCGACGGAGTTTGGCGGCAGGATCCGGCTCTTTTTGCAGGAATATGCGAAGCATGAGGCGAAAAAGGAAGAGCCGTTCGGCAAGCGCGCCCTGGTGCAGTCCGCGAAAGAGATGGTGTACGGCTCGGACGGCAAGGTGAAGATTTCCCAGATCCAGGAAAAGACGGGGTATACCGCCCGCTACATCAACCGGGTGTTCATTGAGGAGATGGGCTTCTCGCCCAAGACGTTCTGCAAGATCATCCAGTTCCAGCGGGCGCTGGAGTTCTTGAATTACGGCGCGCCGGATAAAATGACGGACGCCGCCGTCTATCTGGGATATTACGACCAGTCGCAGTTCATCAAGGATTTCAAGCGGTACGCGGGGATCACTCCGAAAAAATACCTGAACCTGATGCGGCGGAAAGATTATGTCGGGAAGGTCAGGGATCAGCCCCGGGAGACAGAAGATCCTGGGTAACGAGGTTCTGATTTTTACAAGATTTTAACGGGAAATGGGTATATAGTATCCGATAGAAAGACAAAGGCGTCAGAAATGGCCCTTTGTCTTTTTTCCGTATCATGGGAAATGCGCGGCATGGACCATGGTACGGGCCCCCTTCGGGCGGGATGCGCGCCCGGGGAGATCAGACGGAAACGGAGGAGAGAGCGATGGAATTTTCAAGATTGGAGATCATTACGGATATGGGCAAGCTGACAGGCCTGAAGAAAGCGCTGAGCAAGGCCGGAGTCAGCGGGATGACGGTCGCGCAGGTGATCGGGTGCGGAGTTGAGAAAGGCACGCAGGAATATGAGCCTGAGACGAACGAGGTCATGGAGCTGCTCCCGAAGCAGATGGTGACGGTCATCGTGGAAAATGACAGTATAGAGGAGATCGTCGAGCTGGTGAAGAAAGAGCTTTATACCGGGCATATCGGAGACGGGAAGATCTTCGTGTCCCCGATCAGCAACGTCATCCGCGTGCGTACCGGGGAAGAAGGGATGGAGGCGTTAGGATAGCCTCTTTGCGGCGCGGGGGGAGCCGGGCGGCCGCAGAATGTTTCGGGGGAATGCGAAGAAAGGATGGATTTGGATATGAATGAGAAAAAATTAGGGCTTCCAAGCGTCATATCGACGGGCGTCGGGCTGATCGTGGCGACGAGCTGCCTGATGTCGCTGGGTTCCGGCGCGGGGGCGTTAGGCATAGGTTTCATCATCCCGATGGTTCTTGCCTGCGCGATCAATATCTGCACCGCGCTTTCCATGGCGGAATTGAACGCCGTCATGCCCAACCTCACCGGAGGGCTTGCGCAATATACGCTGGCGGGCATGGGGCCATTCGTCACGCTTGTCACGATGGTAGGCGGGTATATCGTCTGCCAGTCGATCGCGGGCTCCGTGGAATGCGCCATGTTCGGCAACGCGATCAATTCCGTGTTTGACACCGGGATCCCGTCCAGCGTATGGTGCATTTTGCTGCTGGCGGTCCTGATCACGGCGAACCTTTTGGGGATCGATATGTTTGCGAAGATTCAGAACGTCGTTGTTTACGGGCTGATCGCGTCCCTTGTGATCATGGGGCTTCTGGGGATGTTCGGCATGGGGACGGGAGAAAGGGTGAGCCAGCCGATGAACCTCGCGGGTTCGTTTTCAGACTGCTTCGCGCTGCTGGGGCTTGCGTTCTTTTTGTTCATTGGATGCGAGTTCGTGATCCCGATCTCCCAAAATGTGAGGAATGAAGGGAAAAATATCCCGCTTGGCATGATCTTGAGCCTTGTGGTCATCTGCGGGATGCAGATCCTGGTCGTAGCGGGCACGGGCAATTATGTAAAATGGGAAGATTTAGGCGAGAGCGTTTCCCCGCATATCCTGTACGGGTCGTCCCTGTTAGGGCGGGTCGGGTCGCTGTGGATGATCCTGGTGTCGATCTTTGCGGTGATCAGCACGGTAAACTCGGCGATCAGCTTTTTATCGTATCTGTGCGCGGGGATGGCGAAGATCAACCTGATGCCGGAGGTCTTTGCGAAGCGCAATAAGCGCGGCGCGTATTATGTCGGCGTTTTGCTGATCGGGGCGGTCATGACCGTCGTGAACGCGACCGGGCTGTCGACGAGCGATTCCCTTTCGTTCATGATCCTCGTAGCGATCGTGTTCTGGATGGTTTCGTATATTATTGCGAATATCAACGTGCTGATCTTCCGGAAACGGCTGCCGAAAGCCCCGCGGACTTTTAAAGTCCCGTTTGGGCCTGTGATCCCTGTGATCGGGATCATCGGGAACCTGTTTATGATCTGGAATATCGACGGCGACCCCGCCGTGCGGAACAGCATCTATGCGATCGACGGGATCATTTTTGCGATCCTGGTCGTATACGCGTTTTTGTGGTGCAGGTTCCGGCTGAAGAAGCCGCTGTTCCAGGCTATTCCGATCCATGAGGTCATGGCGATGGAAAGCCCGCTGTATATTCCGGCGCACCGGAAGAAAAAACCGGGCAGGGGCATGACGGGGAAGACTGTGCGGACTGGCGTATGACGCCGAAAAATAGGAGATTGGAGGAAAAGAAGATGGATTATCCAAAGGTGGATTTTTTATATCTGAATGAAGAAGACATGATCGAAGCGGGAGTCAAGGATATGCAGGGATGCGTGGATGCGATGGAGGATATGTTCCGGCTTTTGAAGGTCGGCGATTTCCGTATGGGAGGCGCAAATGGAAATTCGCATGGGTGCATGGTGATGTTCCCGGAAAGCTCGCCTTTCCCGGAAATGCCCGTAGACGGGCCTGACCGCCGCTTCATGGCGATGCCGGCCTACCTTGGCGGGAAATTTGACATGGCGGGGATGAAGTGGTATGGCTCGAATGCCGAAAACCGGGAAAAAGGGCTGCCGCGCTCCATCCTGACGCTGGTCTTGAACGATAAAGACACAGGCGCGCCTTTGGCGTTCATGTCCGCGAACATCCTGTCCGCATACCGGACGGGCGCGGTCCCGGGCGTCGGGTTCAAGTATTTCGCGGATGAGAATGCGAAGACCGTCGGGATCGTAGGCCCCGGCGTCATGAGCAAGACGGCGCTGGCGGCGGCGCTGGCGGTCCGCCCGTCCATCCGGGAAGTCAAGGTGAAGGGCAGGGGCGCAGGCTCTTTGCAGAAATTCATCGACTATGTGCATGAGGAATATCCGGGGGTAAAGGCATATGCCGTTGATACCATAGAAGACGCCGTCCGAGGCTCGGATATCGTTTCCGTGTCGACGTCCTCCCCGACAGGAGACCCGGAGCAGTATCCGTATATCGACGAGAGTTGGATCAAGCCGGGAGCGG
Source organism: uncultured Lachnospiraceae bacterium (assembly GCA_947626795.1). Classification (GTDB taxonomy): domain Bacteria; phylum Bacillota; class Clostridia; order Lachnospirales; family Lachnospiraceae; genus Petralouisia. Next base: position 6,447 of record CANQTH010000001.1, on the reverse strand, counting down.
TCATTGAGACGACGGCGGCGCTGCGCTTTGACGACGATTTTATCATCAACCGCGCCAGGACGGTGACGGATAACATCAAATTGTACGAGGCCTGGGAAGAAGAGATGAAGCCGGACGCATATAACACCATTCCGATCCCGGCCGTCCGCGTCATGGACCTGATCGCGGAAGGGAAGATGTCGTTAAGCCAGATCGACGACCTGGGCGACGTCATCATGGGCAAGACGCCCGTTCATCGGAAAAAGGACGAGGTGGTCATTTATTCGGTAGGCGGAATGCCCGTGGAAGACATTGCCTGGGGGACGGTCGTGTATCGGAACGCCTTGGAAAAAGGCGTCGGCACGACGCTGAACTTATGGGACGCTCCGCAGATGGTCTGACCTGGGGCGTCAGGAAAAGGGGCGGTTTTGGCGCGAAGCTGAATTTATGGAATGCCCCGCAGATGGTCTGACCTGGGATGTCAGGAAAAGGGGACGGCCCCGGTCCGTCCCCCGCGCTTGCCCATAAGGGCACGTGGTGCGATCAGCCGGGCTGATAAGGAAGACAAGCTGCCGTACCCTCCTTTACGACTGAAAAACCTTGGCGCGGCAGTTTGTTATAAGAACAATAAATTGGGGAAGGCCGGAACGCGCGGGAACGCGGGGCCTTCCTGTTTTTTGCGCGGCAAAAGAGCCGAAAGGCCGATCTGTTATAAGCGGGGCGCTATTCGCTTGGGCGGATGCTGACGTTTTCGAAGAGGTCGTCGATCCGCATATTGAAAATTTTGGCGATGACAAAAATTTCCTTGTCCGTGGCGATCCGCGTCTGCCCCTCCAGCTTGGAGAGGGAAGAGAGGTTGATGTCGACCCCGCCTAACTGCATGTTGATCGCCAGCTCTTTCTGGCTGATGTGGTAGAGCATCCGCATTTTCGTCACGTTAGCCCCGATGAGGTTTTTGTCGCCAAGGGGTTTTTCCCTTCTTTTCATGACAGGTTCCTTTCATTAGATGGGGGAAGAGTCCCGCCGCTTTTTGAACTTCTGAAAATTTACTGGCCGTCGTCCAGATGGGCCGTCCGCAAGCGGCCTCCGCTGGTTGTCGTCCCAGGAGAAAGGCAATGAGCCGAGACGCCCGCGCAGGCATACGCCCGCGCGGGCGGGGCGTTCGCCCAAACGTGCCGTCGTCCAGCCGGAATGTCCGCAAGCGGCCATCCGCTGGTTGTCGTCCAGATGGACCGTCCGCAAGCGGCCTCCGCTGGTTGTCGTCCAGTTGGGCCGCCCGCAAGCGGCCGTCCACGGCCGCCATCCAGCGGTCCGCAAGCGGCCGTCCACAGGCCGCCATCCAGCAGTCCGCAAGCGGCCTCCGCTGGCCGTCGGCACGGCTCGGCTCATTGCTTTTTCGGATATTATACCAACCTCGTTTAAATTTGGCAATTGAAAGTTTGCGGTAGTTATGCGATAATGATAACAGTTTAGCGCAGGACTTTGCGTTCGTTGCAAAGTCCGTGGGGATACGAAGATTCATACGATCAGGATGCTTGAGCGATAGAAACGGGGGATTTGGATGGAAAGTATCGTACAAGCCGTTTATAAAAACAGCGACCGTTACCCGGATAAGCCTGCGTTGGTTTACCAGGGGCAGGCCGTCACATATCGGGAGCTTTACCGTCGGGTCACGGCGTTTTGCACGGCGCTGAAGATGCGGAAGGTGCGAAAGGGCAGCAGGATAGCCATGGAAGCGGACGACGTGCTGTCTTATTTCCCTGCGTTTTTGGGCTGCCAGCTTGCCCAGACGCTTGCCGTGCCGTTGGAAAAGGACGTCACGGCCGGGCAACTGGAAGAGATCGCGGGGATCGTGAAGCCCGCGCTTGTGTTCTCAAAGCATACGGGGGAGTCCCTGGAAGAATTTTACCGCCCGTATCTGGAATCCGCGGGGAGTTTCCCGTTTCCCGACATGGAAAACGAATGCGCGATCATTTCCACGACGGGGACGACGGGGAAGCCGGAGCGGATCGTGCATACGAACAAAAGCATCCGGACGGCGGTGGAAAATCTGATCCTGGGGGCGCAGATCAGTGAGGAAAGCGTGCTGCTCGCCTGCGCGCCGTTTAATCTGGCGTTTGGCTACCGCAGGGTGTTCGCCGGGCTTTGCGCCGGGGCGACGCTGGTCCTGCTCCATAACATCAGCACAGCGGACGAGTTTTTCGGGCTGGTGGAGGAATGGAAGGTGAACCATCTTGCGCTGATCCCGTCGGATCTGTCGCTGCTTTTGCGCGCGGATTCGGCGAAATTGAACGAGGCGGCGAAGCAGATCCGGGCGGTGCAGACGGCGATCTATCCGTTTTCCGCCAAGGATAAGGATGAGTTTCTGCGGCGCTACCCGGGCGTCACGCTTTACAATGTCTATGGGACGAGTGAATCCGGCTGCTGCATCATCAATAACTGCAACGAGAACCCCAAGGACGGCTGCATCGGGAAGCCCGCCCCCTACGCCGAGGTGGAGCTGGTCGACAAAATGGGGAATAAGATCGAAAAATCCGGGGAATATGGATACATCGCCGTCAAGGGCGATATGAACATGAAATGCTATTACAAGAAAAAAGCCCTTACCGACAAGGTGAAGAAAGACGGCTATATCGTGACGAACGACGTGGCTTATTATGATAAAGAAGGGAACTTGTTTTTTATCAGCCGCGTCAGCGACATCATCAACGTGAGCGGGCGCAAGGTGATCCCCGAGAAAATAGAGCGCGCGGCCACGGAGTTCCCGGGCGTGAAAGAATGCGCCTGCACGCCCCGGCGGGATGCGAAGAAGGGACAGACGCCGAAGATTTTCGTGGTGTTTGCGGAAGGGGCGGACGCCGACGAGGAAAAGCTGCGGCAGTTTTTGGGGAAAAAGCTGGAGCCTTACGAGATGCCTGCGGAGATAGAGGCGGTGGAAAAGATCCCGCGCACTTCCACGGGGAAGATCATGCGGAAATACCTCGCGGAGCTGGGCTGACGCCGCGCTTTGCGCATTTGGTTCGTTAGATTCTGAAATAATCAAGAAGAATTGGATTAATGACAAAAACATAGCGCTTTGCGCGTTTGGTTCGTTAGATTCAGAAACAGGAAAGGATGACGGATATGAAAATGATCATTGGCGATAAATGGGCGGACGCGTCGGACGGAAAGACGATCCCGGTGACGAACCCGTATGACGGCAGCCTGGTTGACACAGTCCCGGACGCCACGAAAGAAGACGTGGACCGGGCGGTCGCCTGCGCAAAACAAGCGCAGAAAGAGTGGAAACGCGTCCCGGTCTATGAGCGGGTGGAGCGGATCGAGGCGTTCTTGGGTCTGGTAAGGCAGCAGAAAGAAGACCTTGCCCGGACGCTGACCTTAGAATCCGGGAAGACCATCACGGAATCCAGGAATGAGATCAACAATATTTTTACCGCTTGGCCCGCGTTTTGCGAAAAGGCGAAGCATCTGTACGGGGAAACGTTCTCCCCGGGCATGGAGCGCGGACAGGAGAAAAATATCATGGTGACGGTGCGCGAGCCGATCGGCGTGGTGGCCTGCGTCGTGCCGTTTAATTTCCCGGTTAACTTGTTCGGGCAGAAGGTTGCGCCTGCGCTGCTGGCGGGCAATGCCGCGATCGTGAAGCCGGCCAGCGACAATCCGCTTACAGTCTGCAAGCTGGTGGGGCTGCTGCGGCAGGCCGGGATTCCGGCGGGCGCGGTTCAGGCGGTGACGGGCAGAGGCTCGGCGGTCGGAAACCTGCTTTGCGGGCATCCGGGCGTCCATGCCGTCACGTTGACCGGATCGACGCGCGTAGGGATCTCCGTGGCGAAGCAGGCGGCGGAAACGTTGAAAAAAGTCGCGCTTGAGCTTGGCGGGAACGACGCGTTCATCGTACTGGGGGACGCGGATCTGGAATTGGCTGTGCGCGAGGCCGTGAACGCCCGTTTTTATTATTCCGGGCAGATCTGCTGCGCGCCCAAGCGCTTCCTGATCCACAGTTCCCTTTACGAAGCGTTCGTGAAAGAAGCCGTCCGCGAGGCGTCCGCGCGCAAGGCGGGCGACCCGCTTGACGAGGAGACGCAGGTCAGCACGCTGATCAGCGAGAAGGCGGCGATCGACGTCGAGAGTCAGATCGCGCAGGCTGTCGGCCAGGGCGCGAAGCTTTTGGCGGGCGGGAAGCGGAACGGCGCTAGCATTGGGCCGACGGTGCTTTCGGACGTGCCGCACGACGCGGACATCCTGCACGACATGGAGGTGTTTGGCCCGGTCATGGCGGTCACATCCTTCGAGACGGAAGAAGAGGCCATCGCACTCGCAAACGATACGATCTACGGCCTGGGCGGGAGCGTGTTTACGAACGATGTGAGGAAAGCCGTCCGCTTTGCGCAGGAATTGGAATGCGGCAGCGTCGTCGTCAATGGATCGAGTTACCTGCGAAGCTTCGAGATGCCGTTCGGCGGATGGAAGGAGTCCGGGATCGGGACGGAAGGGGTAAGCGCCACGTTTGACGAATTGACGCAGGTAAAATGCATCACGTTAAAAGGGATGCTGTAAGCAGGAGGAAGAAGGCCGCCCGCGCGGGACGGCCGTTACGGAGGCAAATGTCAGGTATGGTACGCAGTGTTTCGACAGAAGAGATCACAAGAAATGTCAAGGAAATGTGCATAGAGGCGAATTACGGGCTGTCCGCGGATATGGAGGCGGCGCTGGAAGCGGCGGCGGGCGCGGAACGCGCGCCGTTAGGGAAAAAGATCTTGGGCCAGCTCCAGGAAAATCTGAAGATCGCGGCGCAGGAGCAGATCCCGATCTGCCAGGATACCGGGATGGCTGTCCTGTTTTTGGAGATCGGCCAGGACGTCCATTTTGAGGGCGGGCTTTTGGAAGACGCCGTCAACGAGGGCGTGCGCCAGGGCTACGAGGAAGGATATCTGCGCAAATCCGTCGTGGGCGACCCGCTCATCCGGGAAAATACGAAGGACAATACCCCGGCGGTCATCCACATCCGGCTTGCGGCGGGCGATAAAGTGCGGATGACGCTTGCGCCGAAGGGGTTTGGGAGCGAGAACATGAGCAGGATCTTTATGCTGAAGCCGGCCGACGGCGTGGAAGGCGTCAAAAACGCCATCTTAACAGCGGTACGGGACGCCGGGCCGAACGCCTGCCCGCCGATGGTCGTGGGCGTGGGGATCGGCGGCACGTTTGAGAAATGCGCGATCCTGGCGAAAGAAGCGCTGGCCCGCTCGGCAAAAGAACGCTCAAGCGTCCCCCATATCAGGGAGCTGGAAGAGGAAATGTTAGAAAAGATCAACGGGCTGGGGATCGGGCCGGGCGGCTTGGGCGGTACTGTCACCGCGCTGGCCGTCAATATCAATACTTATCCGACGCATATCGCGGGGCTTCCGGTCGCCGTCAATATCTGCTGCCATGTGAACCGCCATGTGACGCGGGAATTATAAGGCAAACTTGAAATGAGCCGGATCCCTTTTAACTGTGAGGCCGAAGGCTGAACTGTTGCGGCGCGGCGGGAAGCCGGGCTTTGGCGTGGGAAACAAGGAGGACGCGAGGAATATGGAAAAACATCTTACGACGCCGATCACGGCGGAGATCACAAAGGATCTCCATGCGGGCGATTACGTATACTTGAGCGGGACGATCTACGTGGCGCGGGACGCGGCGCATAAGCGCCTGACCGAGGCGTTGGAGCGAGGGGAGCCGCTCCCGTTCCCGATTGAAGATTCTACCATATATTATATGGGGCCGTCCCCGGCGCGGGAAGGGCGGCCGATCGGCTCGGCGGGGCCGACGACGGCCAGCCGCATGGATAAGTACGCGCCGCGCCTGTTGGACCTGGGGCAGAAAGCCATGATCGGGAAGGGCAGGAGGACGCGGGAAGTCATAGACGCCATCATCCGCAACCAGGCGGTTTATTTCGCGGCGGTCGGCGGGGCGGGCGCGCTGCTGTCCAAATGCATCAAGAAATCAGAGCTTGTCTGCTATGAGGATCTGGGCGCGGAAGCCGTCTTGAAGCTGGAAGTGGAGGATTTCCCGGTTATCGTGGTGATAGACCGGGACGGGAAGGATTTTTATCAGATGGGAGAAAAAATAGGGTAAAAATTTAGAAATGTTTATTGACAAACTCCGGTTTATCTAGTAAAATAATTCATGCGTTACGGCGCACATGACAATTTTATATCGAAAATGTCAGTTCGGAGAAGTACTCAAGAGGCCGAAGAGGTGCCCCTGCTAAGGGCATAGGTCGGGTAACTGGCGCGGGGGTTCAAATCCCCCCTTCTCCGCTCCATTTTCAAGATAAAATTGTTATTTTTTTGAAAATGGCTATTGACAAATGCGTCTGGCTGTGATAATATATTATGGCTGTCGCAAGATAGCGACAACGAAGACCTTGATAACTGAACAATGGAATAACCTTGAAAAGTCCAAGAGAGACATTCGAGAACAGATTAT